>JANPOW010000038.1:0-18080 GCA_031428185.1 Betaproteobacteria bacterium
GTCCACACCGCCCGACAGGCCCAGGATCACTTCTTCGTCGCCCACCTGGGCGCGAATCCTGGCCACCGCTTCATCGATGTAATTGCCCATGATCCAGTCGCCCTTGCAACCGGCGATGTCACGCACAAAACGGGTCAGCAAGGCCACACCTTGCACGGTGTGGGTCACCTCGGGGTGGAACTGCACGGCGTAATAGCCACGCGATTCGTCCGCCATGCCGGCGATCGGGCAACTGGGGGTGCTGGCCATCAATTTGAAACCCGGCGGCAGCGTGGTGACCTTGTCACCATGGCTCATCCAGACCTGGAGCATGCCGTGGCCGCTGGCGGTGCTGAAATCCTGGATGCCATCCAGCAGCCGGGTGTGGCCGTGGGCACGCACCTCGGCATAGCCAAACTCGCGGTGGTCGGCCGCCTCTACCGTGCCACCCAGTTGCACGGCCATGGTGAACATGCCGTAGCAGATGCCCAACACCGGCACAGCGGCGTCCCACACCGCCTGCGGGGCACGCAGTTGGTGGTCTTCATAGGTGCTGGCGTGGCTGCCGCTGAGGATGATGGCCTTGGGCGCAAAACTGCGGATGAAGTCATCCGACACATCGTTGGGATGGATCTCGCAGTAGACGTGCGCCTCGCGCACCCGGCGCGCGATCAACTGGGTGACTTGCGAGCCGAAATCGAGGATCAGGATCTTGTCGTGCATGGAGTTCTCAGGCCGCCACGGCGGCGGTGTTCAAGGCAGCGCGGCTGAAATGCCGCACCGCGACCAAGGTGCCCACCAGCTGCAGCGTGGCACAAAAGTAAAACGGCAGGCCCATGCGCCAGTCGCCAGTGGGCAGGTGCGACACCATGCCCAGCAGCGGTGCGCTGACCACCGGCGCGATCACCGCCATCAAGCTGTTGAGCGAGGCCACCGAGCCCATGGTTTGGCCCTGGCTGCGGGCATCAGCGGCGTTGGACACCAGGCCCTGGATCACCGCTGCCGCGCCGCCGCCCAGCAGGTTGCCCAGCACGATGATCACAAACATCATCCAGCCCTGGCTGGCTGCGCCAAACGAGAAGTAGGTCAGCGTGGACGCCGCCAGGCCCACCGTGGCCAGCAGCCGGCCCGAGAAGCGCCGCAGCAGGTGCTTGAGCAAAAAGCCCTGCACCAGCACCGACATCAACCCCACCGTGAACAGCGCCCAGCCGTTTTGCGCCGGGCCCCAGCCAAATTTGAAGGTGGTGTACAGCACAAAGCTGTTGTGCAGCGTGAACTGCGCCAGCGCTGCCAGGCCGATCACCACCACCAGTGCGCCCACCCCGGGCAACTGGCCCAGGCCGCGCAAGGCGCTGAAGGGGTTGGCCCGCCGCCACTCAAACGGCCTGCGCCGCGCGGGGGGCAGAGATTCAGGCAGCACCAACCAGCCGTACAGCAGGTTGGCCACCGCCAGCGCGCCGGCCACAAAAAACGGCAGGTGCAGGTTGACAGACCCCAGCAGCCCGCCCATCACCGGCCCCAGCGTGAAGCCCAGGCCAAACATCGCGCCCACCTGGCCAAAGCGGCGCGCCCGGTCCTCCGGTGCGGTGATGTCGGCCACGTAGGCATTGGCCACCGCCGCGTTGGCCTGCATGGCGCCACTGAACAAGCGCACCACGATCAGCATCCACAGCGCACCCGCCAGGCCGGTGACGATGAAGCTGAGCGCCAGACCACAAAAGCCCAGCAGCAGCACCGGCCGGCGGCCAAATTTGTCCGACAACCCGCCCAGGATGGGCGAGGCAAAAAAGTTGGCCACCCCGAAGGTGAGCGCCACCGCACCAAACCAGAAGGTCTGCTCGGTGGTGGACGTGGTGAAGGTGCCCACCAGCAGCGGCAGCACCGGCACGATCAGGCCGATGGCCATCATGTCGATCAGCACCGTGAGCAAGATGAAGATCATGGCCGGCTCGCGCCGCCCGGTGCTTGTCGCGCCCAAGCTCACTCCATCCGGTAGTTGGGCGCTTCCTTGGTGATCTGCACGTCGTGGACGTGGCTCTCCCGGATGCCTGAGGACGTGATCTCGACAAACTGCGCCTTGGTCTGCATCTCGTTGATGCTGGCGCAGCCGCAGTAATGCATGGACGCCCGCAGGCCACCGGCCATCTGGAAGATGATGCCCACCACCGAGCCTTTGTAAGGCACCTGGCCCTCGATGCCCTCGGGCACCAGCTTGGTGGTATTGGACTGGGTGCTGCCGCCTTCTTGAAAATAGCGGTCGGCCGAGCCCTGCTGCATCGCACCGATGGAGCCCATGCCGCGGTAGCTTTTGTAGCTGCGGCCCTGGTACAGGATGACCTCACCGGGCGCTTCTTCAGTGCCGGCAAACGCGCCACCCCTCATCACCGTGTTGGCACCTGCGGCAATGGCCTTGGCCAGGTCACCCGAGAAACGCACCCCACCGTCGGCGATCAGCGGCACGCCGCTGCCAGCCAGGGCCTTGGCCACTGAATCAATCGCCATGATCTGCGGCACACCCACGCCGGTGACGATGCGGGTGGTGCAGATGGAGCCCGGGCCGATGCCCACCTTGACCGCATCGGCGCCTGCCTCGACCAGGGCCAGCGCGGCCTCGCCGGTGGCGATGTTGCCGCCGATCACATCCACCTGCGGGAAATGCCGCTTGACCCAGCGCACCCGGTCGATCACGCCGGCCGAGTGGCCGTGGGCGGTATCGACCACCAGCACATCGACACCGGCCTTGACCAGCAATTCGACCCGCTCTTCGGTGCCGTCGCCCACGCCCACTGCCGCACCGACGCGCAGCTTGCCCAGCGTGTCGCGTGCAGCACTGGGGAAGTTGGTCTGCTTGGTGATGTCCTTGACGGTCATCAGGCCACGCAGCTGGAAGGCGCTGTTGACCACCAGCACCCGCTCCAGCTTGTGTTGGTGCATCAGAGCTTTGCCGTCTTCAATGGTGGCCGATTCAGGCACCACCACCAGCTTGTCACGCGGCGTCATGATTTGCCGCACCGGCAAGTCCAGGCGCGTCTCAAAGCGCAGATCACGGCCGGTGACGATGCCCACCACCACGCCGTGTTCAATCACCGGAAAGCCCGAGATGCCGTGCTGGCGCGACAGCGCGATGACCGCATGCACAGGCAGGTCAGGTGAGACCGTGATCGGGTCACGCAGCACGCCCGATTCATAGCGCTTGACCCGTGCCACCTCCCAAGCCTGCTGCTGCGGCGTGAGGTTTTTGTGCACGATGCCGATGCCACCCTCTTGCGCGATGGCGATGGCCAGGCGCGCTTCGGTGACGGTGTCCATCGCGGCCGAGACCAGCGGCAGGTTCAGGCGGATGTTGCGCGACAGCTGGGTCGCAAGCGAGGTGTCGCGGGGCAACACCTGGGAGAAGGCCGGTACCAACAACACATCGTCGAAGGTCAGCGCTTTGCCGAGTAGGCGCATCAAGAAAGCTCCATACGCAAAAGCGGATTATATGGAGCGGGCTGCCGCTGCCCGGCCTGGCGCAATGGCGACTGGGTAGACTGCGGGCGCCAATCCACCCGGGAGACATGTTTGCGCAGTTTGTCCAAACCCCTGATTGCAGCGACTGTGCTGCTGGGCTGGCTGTGCAGCGCCAGTACAGCGCTGGCGCAATACAAATGGCGCGATGACCGTGGCCAGATCCACGCCAGTGACCTGCCGCCGCCGCGCGAGGTGCCTGAGAAAAACATCCTGCAGCGGCCCGGGCCGGCCAAGCGGCCGGCTGCGGCGCCGGTGGGCAGCTTGCCCAGCCCAACTGCTGGCGGTGGCGCAGGTGTGGCCAATCCGGCCATCGCAGCGGCCAGCGCGGCGATTTTGCTCAAACCACCAGCCGACCCGGAGTTGGAGTTGCGGCGCAAACGCGCCGATGACGAGGCCCGGGCCCGCGCCCGCGCCGATGAAGACCGGCTGGCCAACCAGCGCGCCGAGAACTGCCAGCGCGCCCGCCAACAACTGGCCGCGCTGGCCAGCGGCAGGCGCATGGAGCGCTACAACGAGCGCGGTGAGCAGGTGGTGCTGGACGACAACGCCCGGGCTGATGAGTTGCAGACGGCGCAGCGGGTGGTGGGCTCAGACTGCCGCTGATCGCCAGACCAGCGGGCCAGCCGGGCCAACCTCTTGGGCTGGTTTGTGGCCGTCAAGCCCGGCGCGGGCTGCGCCGCTGTGGCTGCGGCTTGCCGTCACGCTGCAGCCGCCGGCGCCGCGCTTCCATCGGATCCACCACCAGCGGGCGCAGCAGGCTCAGCCGGTCACCGGTTTGCAGCTTGGCCGTGGGCTCACACAGCCGGCCCCACAAGGCCAGGCGCAACTGGCGCATCAGCGCAGCGCCCAGCCGCTCAGGCAGGCCACTGGCGCGCAAGGCATCGGCCGCCGTGGCGCCAGCGGGCAGCACCAAGTGCACGGTGTGCAACTGGTGCGGCGCTGCGGCGTGGATCAGGTCCACACGCAAGCTCGGCGGTGCTGTGCGGTGCGATGCGGGCTCAGCCGCAGCGGGCTCAGCGGGCGCCATACACCTGCTCGGCGCGTTGCACAAAGGCGTCGACAAAGGTATTGGCCACACGGTCAAACACCGGGCTGAGCACGGCCTCGAGGGCACGGCTGGAGAAGGCATAGCGCAGATCAAACTCGACCCGGCAGGCGGCCGGGCCGGCGCCGCCGGGTGGGCCGATAGGCACAAAATCCCAGGTGCCGTCCAGCGCAGAAAACGGCCCGTCCACCAGCCCCATCACCACCGATTGTTCAGGCGTGTGCTGGTTGCGGGTGGTGAAGGTGTGGCGCAGGCCGGCGTAGTGCAGGTGCAGCTTGGCTGTCATGCCCTGCGCATCTTGCGCCAGCACCTCGGCCCGCTCGCACCAGGGCAAAAAGCTGGGGTAGGCTTGCACCGCAGTGACCAGGGCGTACATCTCCGGTGCCGAGTACCAGAGCAGGACTGACTTTTTGACATGCTTCATACAATGAAACGAATTCTAGAGGCCGCTCCAACCACCGCCTTGCCGCTGCTGCCAGCGCAGGCCGTTGGGTCTTGAGCCGCCCGCCACCATGGCCCCGCCCAAAGTCAAAAACCCGCCCCCACGTACGCCGCCACCGGCACGCACTGTGCCGGCACGCACCGCTGCGGCGCCCGATACACCGCGTGTTGCGCCCAAGGATTTGCCGGCTTCAGCGCCGCTGGCCGAGAACCGCCGCGCCCGCTACGACTACCACATTGAAGAGCGCTACGAGGCCGGCATGGTGCTGGACGGCTGGGAGCTCAAGGCCGTCCGCGCCGGCCAGGTGCAACTCACCGATGGTTATGTGGTGATCAAGGGCGGTGAGCTGTTTTTGATCGGCTGCCGCATCAATGCACTGCGCTCGGCGTCCACCCACGTCAACCCCGAGGCCGACCGCACCAAGAAGTTGTTGATGCACAAAAGCGAGATCCGCAAGCTCATCGGCAAGGTGGAGCAGCGTGGTTTCACTCTGGTGCCGCTGAACCTGCACTACAAGGGCGGGCGGGTCAAAGCCGACATCGCGCTGGCCAAGGGCAAGGCCGAGCATGACAAGCGCAATACCACCAAGGACAGGGAGTGGGAGCGGGAGAAGGGCCGGCTGATGCGGCATGCGATTTCGTCCAAATCTTGACCCGGCATGGCGCAAATCCCCCTCGACCATCAGTCCCTGTTCAGTCGGCGCGTTCTTGATCGGAATCTGCCCACAACAGCCGTCCCTGAAGCGCACAAAAAACTGCTGACGGAGTGGGCAAGTGCCATTCGTGACGGGTCGCTGCGCCGCCGCACTGAACGGCAGATTCGAGGCCCGTTCATCGAGAAATTCTTTGTCAAGTTGCTGGGGTACCAACCTTTTGGCAGCGGTAGCGCAAGCTACACGGTAAGTGAGGAAGCGAAGACCGGGGCTGGTTCAGCCGATCTGGCACTTGGCAGGTTTGGCCCGGACGCCCACCAGGTACTGGCGCCAGTAGAACTGAAAGCGGCAGACACACCCAACCTCGACATCAGCATGCCCGGGCGCCACAAATCGCCGGTGCAGCAGGTTTGGGAATACGCGATGGACACGCCGCACGCAAAGTTCCTCGTGCTGTCCAATATGCTTGAAGTCCGCCTCTACGCCGTTGGCCATACGCGCCGGGTGTATGAAAGGTTCGACTTGCTTGATCTGGCTGACGATCCTGCGGTCTATCACCGATTCATGCGGGCGCTTAGTGCGGATCAGTTGCTGGGTGGTCACACCGCAAAGCTACTGGACGAATCATCGCGCATAGAACAAGAAATCACCCGCTCGCTCTACACCGACTACAAACGTTGGCGCGTCCAACTCATCACGGCGCTTTCACATGCCAACGATTTGGAGCCTAGCCGCCTGATCGCACCATCCCAAAAATTGCTTGACAGGGTGTTGTTTGTTGCCTTTGCACAGCAGCGTGGGTTGTTGCCGAGAAACACCCTGCAGGATGTCCACAACGGTGGCAGCGCTTGGGCACCTCAACCACGGTACGAAAACTACAAGGGATTGTTCCGGGCCGTGGACAAAGGCTTGCCCGCCAAGCAGATTCCGCCCTACAACGGCGGCCTGTTTGCGCATGATCCTTTGCTGGACAACACACTAAAAGTGCCTGATTCGGCTTGTGACGTGTTCCTCGAATTTAGTCGCTACGACTTCGGCCGTGAGGTTTCAGTTTATGTACTGGGCCACATCTTCGAGCAGTCAATTACCGACATTGAAGAACTCAAGCGCCTGGCCGATACCGGCGCGTTCGAATTGCAAGCGCTGGATGCGCAGGCCAAACGCGTTGTCAGGGCCACGTCCGGCGCCCGCAAAGAATTTGGCATTGTCTACACGCCGGAATTCGTGACTGCGTTTGTCGTCGACAAAGCGTTGGGCGGTTTGCTGGAAGACCGCCGCTTGGCGTGTGCCCGACAGTTCACAACTAGCCATCAAGACCACGGTCTTTCAGCGCCATGGCGAGCACCGACGCGAGAAGAAAAGTCATATGCCGCCAAGGCAAAGCTTGCGCAACCGGATCGGGTGGTTGAACTCGCATTCTGGCGGGCTTGGCAAGCTGAATTGACCAGCATCAAAGTCTGCGATCCTGCCTGCGGTTCAGGCGCGTTTTTGGTGGCGGCATATGACCTGCTGCTCACCGCGTATGCCGAGGTCAACGAACACATCGCCGCGATCACCGGCAGCATGGAAGTCTTCCATGCAGACCGCGAAATTTTGAACAGCAACCTGTTCGGCGTTGACCTGAATGCCGAAAGCATCGAGATCACCAAGTTGTCACTGTGGCTGAAAACCGCCAGCCACGGCAAGCCGCTTGAAAGCCTGGAATCAAACCTGCGCGTGGGCAACAGCCTTGTGTCCAGCGCAGACGGCGGTCTGGCCTACGACGACAGGGCTTTTGATTGGCGCACCGCGTTCCCTGACATCGTCGCGCGCGGCGGATTTGATGTGGTCATTGGCAATCCGCCCTACGTGCGCATGGAGCGCCTCAAAGCCATCAAGCCCTATCTGGCAAAGCGTTTCGAGGTGGCGTCTGACCGTGCCGACCTCTACTGCTATTTTTTTGAACTGGCGATTCGCCTGCTGCGCAACGGGACTGCCGGTGGTCGGTTGGGGTTCATCGCGTCCAATACGTTCTTCAAGACCGGGTCCGGAGAAAAGCTGCGCGGTTTCCTGGTGGCCAACACCCAGCTGGAATGCGTGGTGGACTTTGGTGACTTGCAATTGTTTGCGGGAGTGACAACCTATCCGGCCATCCTGATCGCCAAGCGCAGTGGCAACCCGGACAAGCAGGCGCCTGTGCGTTTCCTGAATGGAGATCACCAGCGTCTACGTGATTTGCACCAATCATTCGACGCCTATGCAGACAGCCTGCCGCAAAGCCGTCTTGGCCAAGCCGCCTGGCAGTTCGAGGGTGACGCGTTGGCGCGCCTGCGCGCCAAACTGTTTGACGGCCGACGCACACTGAAAGCGGTCTACGGCTCACCGCTGTTCGGCATCAAGACTGGTTTGAATGAGGCGTTTGTGGTTACCCGGGCTGAACGGGATGCCATGGTGCGCAGCGATCCCGGCAGCAACCGTTTGCTGCTACCATTCTTGGAAGGCAAAGACCTCAAGAAGTGGCATGTCGAATCACGTGATTTGTGGCTGATCTACACGCCAAAGTCCGGCATCGACATCAATGACTACCCCGCCATTCGTGATCATCTGGCCCGGTTCCGGCCCGCGCTAGAGCAACGCGCAACCAAACAAGCCTGGTTCGAGCTGCAGCAGCCGCAAGAGGCCTACAGGCCGCTGTACCAAGGGCCCAAAGTGTCTTGGGGACGCTTCCAGTCTGAGCCGCTGTATCACTTTGATGCTGACGGCGTCTTGGGCAATGACAATGTTTACTGCCTGCCTAAGGCCGGCTTTTACGAAGTTGCATTGTTGAATTCAACCGTAATGTGGTTCGTGACCAAGCAGCTTTGCCCCCCAGTGAGCGGCGGGTTTTACCCAGTAAGGGGCACGTTTGCTGAGTGCTTTCCAATACCGGATGCAGATGACGCGGTACGGAATGAACTCGCAGCACTGGCCGAGTTTGCGCAGACGGCGGCAACCCAGAAATACGCCGAGATCAAACGCTTCTGTCGCCAAGTGCAGCGTGACCTTGTACCTGGTGGGTTGACTGGTGGCGCCAAATTGCCCACCGCCTGGGGACAAGGCATACCCGAATTTGCTGACCTGCTTACCGAGATTGGCCAGCGCTACAAACGCACATTGAGCTTGAAAGAGCGCAATGACTGGGACGAAGCAATCAGCCAAGCAAGCAAGGCCGTGGATCGATTCAGCGACGCGGTGAGTCGTCATGAACAAAAAATCAATGGCATCGTCGGCACGCTGTTCGGTCTCACCGAGTCTGAAATTGCGCTGATCAACGCAGCAACGTAAAGCCAATCAGCCGACCGGTGATCGGCAGGTGGCGGGTGGCTAGCTGTCAATCCCAATCCGGCTTGCGCTTGTCGATGAAGGCCTGCACACCCTCCAGCGCGCTGGCATCCATCATGTTGCAGGCCATGGTCTGGCCCGCGTCGGCGTAGGCCGCTTCAATGCCAAGCTCCAATTGCCGGTAGAACAGCGCCTTGCCCATGGCCAGCGCCACCCGGGGTTTGCTGACGATGGCATCCACCAGCGTGGCCACCGCAGCGTCCAGTGCGTCGGGCGCGGCCACCCGGTTCACCAGGCCTTTTGCCAGTGCTTGGTCGGCACTGATGAAGGCGCCGGTGACCAGCATCTCAAAGGCGGCCTTGCGGCCCAGGTTGCGGCTGAGCGCCACGCTGGGTGTGGCACAAAACAGGCCCAGGTTGACACCGCTGACGGCAAAGCGCGCATCACTTGCGGCCACGGCCAGATCACACATGGCCACCAGTTGGCAGCCGGCTGCGGTGGCAATGCCCTGCACCTGGGCAATCACCGGCACCGGCAGGTGCTGGATGGCCAGCATCATGCGGCCACACTGTGCAAACAAGGCCTCGTAATAGGCTTGTGACGGCTCGGCCCGCATCTGCTTCAAATCATGGCCGGCACAAAACGCGCGGCCGGCCGCCTTGATCACCAGCAGCCGGGCGCTGCTGTCTTGGGCGATCAGGTCGAGTTCCAGTTGCAGTGCGTCCAGCATGGCCTCGGACAGCGCGTTGAAGGCCTGCGGCCGGTTCAGCGTGAGGCTGATGACCCCACGCGCATCCTGTTGGCGCAGCAGCAGTGGATCGTCGGTTGTCAGCATGGCGTGGGCTCCGGCTCAGTCGATGACATGGCTGGAGCGTGCCCGCTCTCGCAACTGGAACTTCTGGATCTTGCCGGTGGAGGTCTTGGGGATCTCCTCGAAGCGGATCTCGCGGGGCACTTTGTAGCCTGCCAGCAGGGTTTTGCAATGGGCCACCAGGTCGGCTGCCGTGACGCTGGCGCCTGGCTTCAATTCAACATAGGCCAGCGGGGTCTCGCCCCATTTGGCATCGGGCTTGGCCACCACCGCGCAGGCGGTGACGGCGGGGTGGCGGTACAGCGCGTCTTCCACCTCGATGGAGCTGATGTTTTCACCGCCCGAGATGATCACGTCCTTGCTGCGGTCCTTGATCTTGACGTAATGGTCGGGCTCGGTCACGGCCAGGTCACCGGTGTGGAACCAGCCGCCGTCAAAGGCCTTGGCGGTGGCCGCCGGGTTTTTCAGGTAGCCCTTCATCACGATGTTGCCGCGGAACATGATCTCGCCCATGGTCTGGCCATCGGCAGGCACGTCGGCCAGGGTCTCGGGGTGGCGCACCGCCATGCCTTCTTGCAGCGGGTAGCGCACACCCTGGCGGCCGTTCAGGCGGGTCTGCTCGGACAGCGTCTGGCCCGCCCAACTGCTGCGTTTGACGGCCACCGATGCCGGGCCGTAGACCTCGGTCAGGCCGTAGACATGGGTGATGTCGAAACCGATCTTGGCCATGCCCTCGATCATGGCGGCCGGTGGCGCCGCACCCGCCACCATGCCACGCACTTGTTGGTGGATGCCGGCGCGCAAATCATCCGGCGCGTTGTAGATCAGGCTATGCACGATGGGTGCGGCGCAGTAGTGGTCCACACCGTGCTCGCGCATCGCGTCCAGGATGGCTTTGGCATCCACCCGGCGCAGGCACACATGCGTGCCACCCAGCATGGCCACCGTCCACGGAAAACACCAGCCGTTGCAGTGGAACATCGGCAGTGTCCACAGGTAGACCGGGAAGTTGGGCATGGTCCAGGTGGCCGCGTTGCACACCGCATTCAGGTAGGCACCACGGTGGTGGGTGACCACACCTTTTGGGTCACCGGTGGTGCCCGAGGTGTAGCTCACCGCAATGGCGTCCCACTCGTCGACGGGGCCGCTCAGGCTGGTCAGCGGGGCGTGTGCGGCCAGCAGGGACTCGTATTGGTGCTGGCCCAACAAGTCACCGGCACCGAAGTACTCGCTGTCGCTCACATCGACAACCACCAGCTCACGGCCGTGCTGCTCACGCAGGGCTTTCAAGGCCGGCGCGATCAGCGGCGCATATTCCCTGTCGGTGATCAGCACCATGGCCTCGCAGTGGTGCATCTGCCAGGCCAGCAATGGCGCGTCCAGCCGGGTATTGAGGGTGTTGAGCACCGCATTCAAGGCCGGCACGGCGTAGTGCGCTTCAATCATCTCGGGGCTGTTGGGCAGCATCACGCTCACCGTGCTGCCGCGCCCCACACCCAGCGCCCGCAGCGCTGCGGCAAGACGCGCAGATCGATCCCGCAACTGGGCCCAGGTGTAGCGCCGCGCACCATGCACCACGGCCGGCAGATCGGCGTATATCTCGGCACTGCGTTCGACAAAACTGACCGGCGACAGCGCTACAAAGTTGGCCGCGTTGCGGGCCAGGCCCTGGTCGTAAATGCTGGGCGTGTGGGTGGACATGCTGCCTCCTCAAGTGGGGGATGGACAGGCCTGGCAGCGGCCTGCAGAGCGGCCCAGAACGCGGCGGTTTCGAGCCAATATCCTCGCACACCGCAGGGCCTGCTTGAACCCCGTTGACACGCCTGTCGCAACTGTGTCAGGGCAAGCACCCGTAGCCCCTGCACCCCCAGGCATCTATAAATTGTCACCGCGACGGAGACCACTCCACGCGGCTGATTGCAGCCCACAGGAGCCTCACGGAACAACGATGGTAGACACCGCAAGCCCCCTGCTCAGTGTCCGAGGTGTGACGGTCCGCTTCGGCGGCATCGTGGCACTGGACGGCGTGAGTTTCGACGTGGCGCAAGGCCAGGTCTGCGGTCTGATCGGGCCCAACGGCGCCGGCAAGACCACCTTGTTCAATTGCCTGTCACGGCTCTACAACTACCAGGCTGGCGACATCCAGTTTGAGGGCCGCTCCATCACCAACGTGCCCACCCACCAGATCGCCCAACTGGGCATGGGCCGCACCTTCCAGAACCTGGCCATGTTCCGCACCTTGCCGGTGCGCGACAACGTGATGATCGGCGCCCATTCACGCTCAGCAGCGGGCTTTGTGGCCAGTGCGCTGCGCCTGCCCAGTGTGCAGGCCGAGGAGCGAAAACTGCGTGACCGGGCCGATCAGATCATGGACTACCTGGAGCTCACACCCTTTGCTGACCGCCCCGCCGGCAGCCTGCCGTTTGGTACGCAGAAGCGCGTGGAGATGGGCCGCGCCCTGGCCGCTGACCCCAAGCTGCTGCTGCTGGATGAGCCCGCCGCCGGCCTGAACCACGAAGAGCTGGCCGAACTGGGCCGCTTGATCGTCGACGTGCGTGACCGCATGGGCATCACCGTGCTGCTGGTGGAGCACCACATGAGCCTGGTGATGAGTGTGTCCGACCACATCATCGCGCTCAACTTTGGCAAGAAGATCGCCGAAGGCAGCCCGGCCGATATTCAGGTCAATGCGGACGTGATCGAGGCCTATCTGGGCGCCCCAGCCAAGGAGGCCGCCCATGGCTAAGTTGCTTGAAGCACGCAAGCTGAGCGCCTTTTACGGCGCCACCCAGGCCTTGTTCGAGATTGATTTTTCACTCGAACCCGGCCAGATCACCGCCGTCCTGGGTGCCAACGGCGCCGGCAAAACCACCACCCTGCGCGCCATCTGCCAGATGGTGCGCAGCACCGGCAGTGTGGTCTTCAGCGGTGGCCAAGGCGAGGTGCAACTGGTCGGCCAATCGACCGAAAACGTGGTGCGCCTGGGTGTGGCCCATGTGCCGGACGGGCGTGGCACCTTCACCGCGTTGTCGGTGGAAGACAACCTGAAGCTGGGCGCCTACGTGCGGCGCAACAAGGCCGACGTGGCGCGTGACATTGACAAGACCTACCAGCGCTTCCCTCGCCTGGCCGAGCGCAGCCAGCAGCAGGCCGGCACCTTGTCGGGTGGTGAGCAGCAGATGCTGGCCATCAGCCGGGCGCTGATGCTGCAACCCAAGCTGCTGCTGCTGGACGAGCCGTCGTTTGGCCTGGCGCCGCTGATCGTGGCCGAGATTTTCCGCATCATGAAGCGCATCAACGAGGAGGACGGCGTCAGCATGCTGTTGGTCGAGCAAAACGCCGGCCTGGCACTGGACCTGGCCCACCACGCCTATTTGCTGGAGACCGGCAGCGTGGCCTTGTCAGGCCCGGCTGACGTGATCAAGCGTGACGAGTCGGTGCGCCGCGCCTACCTCGGCTATTGAGCGCTTGAGTCCCACACACCCGGAGCCCCCGCACCCCATGGACGCTTTCCTGCACCAGATCTTCTCTGGCCTGGCCAACGGCATCATCTACGGCAGCATTGCGCTGGCGCTGGTGATGATCTACCAGGCCACCCACCACATCAACTTTGCACAGGGTGAGCTGGCCACCTTCTCCACCTTCATCGCCTGGTCGCTGATCCAGCACGGCTGGCCCTACTGGGCTGCGTTTTTTGCCACTGTGGCCGGCAGTTTTGCGCTGGGCATGCTGGTGCAACGCATCATCTTGCGGCCGGTCGAGAAAGCACCTGTGCTGACCAACGTGATTGTCTTCATCGGCCTGCTGGTCATCTTCAACTCGGTGGCAGGTTGGGTGTTTGACCACACCATCAAATCCTTCCCCAGCCCGTTTGCGCAAAAGGGCGTGCTGGCCACGGCATGGTTCTCGGCCCATGAGATTGGCTCGGCGCTGGTGATGTTGTGTGTGCTGCTCACCTTGTTCGCCTTTTTCAAGTTCACTCCGGTGGGCCTGGCGATGCGGGCAGCGGCGCAAAACCCTGAGTCAGCGCGGCTGGTCGGCATCCGCGTGAGCTGGATGTTGGCCATCGGCTGGGGCCTGGCCGCAGCCATCGGGGCGGTGGCCGGCATGATGGTGGCGCCAGTGGTGTTTTTGGACCCCAACATGATGGGCGGCATCTTGTTGTACGGCTTTGCCGCCGCGCTGTTGGGCGGGGTGGACAACCCGGGCGGTGCGGTGCTGGGCGGCTTCATCGTCGGCGTGATGGAGAACTTGCTGGGCGCTTATGTCATCGGCACCGAGTTGAAGCTCAGCGTGGCACTGGTGTTGATCGTCGGCACTTTGACGCTGATGCCCAACGGCCTGTTTGGCAAGAATGTCGTCACCCGCGTCTGACGCCCGACAAGAGCCGATCCCCATGAACAAAACCACCAAATGGCTGCTCACCGCGCTGCTGATCGTCGGGCTGCTGGTCTTGCCTTTCCTGTTCAAGAACTACCGTGTATTCCAGTTCAACCTGGTGCTGATCTACGCCATTGCGGTGCTGGGCCTGAACATGCTGACCGGCTTCAACGGCCAGATTTCATTGGGCCACGGCGCCTTTTTTGCGGTGGGCGCCTACACCGCGGCCGTCTTGATGGACCGGGTCGGCATGCCCTACTGGGGCACCCTGCCGTTTGCCGCAATCACCTGCTTTGTGGTGGGCTGGTTGATGGGTTTCCCGGCGCTGCGCCTGAGCGGCCACTACCTGGCGTTGGCCACCTACGCCTTTGCGCTGGCGATACCGCAACTGCTCAAGTACAAAAAGATTGAGCATTACACCGGCGGCGTGCAAGGCATCGTGCTGACAAAACCCGAGCCACCGTTCACTTTCAGCTTTCTGAACCAGCCTTTCAGCGCGGACCGCTGGCTCTACATCTTCACCCTGCTGGTGGCGGCGCTGATGTTCTTGTTGGCCTGGAACCTGCTGCGGGGCCGCATCGGCCGGGCCTTGATCGCCATCCGCGACCACCCCATCGCCGCCACCGCCATGGGCATCAACCTGCCCTTCTTCAAATCGATGGCGTTTGGCGTGTCGGCCGCTTACACCGGCGTGGCGGGTGCGTTGGGGGCCATCTGCGTGGCCTTTGTCTCACCCGACAGTTTCAACGTCTTCTTGTCCATCACCTTCCTGGTGGGCGTGGTGGTGGGTGGGCTGGCGTCCATCCCCGGGGCCATCTTCGGCGCCATCTTCATCCAGTTTGTGCCCAACGTGGCGGAGGAAATCTCCAAGTCCGCACCCTGGGCCATCTACGGTGTGGTGCTGATCGGCCTGATGTACCTGATGCCGTTGGGCGTGATGGGCCTGCTCAAAACCATCTGGGGCCGGCTGCGGCCGACACCGGCATCAGCGGGTGGGTGACATGACGCCGGCATCAGCCGGTGCTTGATATGACCCCGGCCCCGGCCGGGGGTTGACCCTGACACCTGCTCCGCAGGATTGCACGTTGACAGGATGCAGGCCCACAGCCTGCGCCCTGCTTGTTTGCCACTCCCCCTGTTCACAACCCATCGTTGGAGACGCCTGACCATGATGCAAAACCGTCGCAAATTTGCGACCCAACTGACCACCATCACTGTGGCAGCCACCACGCTGGCCGCCCTGTCCATGCCGGCTTTGGCTCAGAAAAAATACGACTCCGGCGCCGACGACAAAGAGATCAAGGTGGGCCACATCGGCCCGTACTCCGGCCCGGCGTCGGCCTACGGCACCATCGGCAAGGCCATCAGCGCCTACATCGACAAGGTCAACGCCGACGGTGGTGTGAATGGCCGCAAGATCAAGCTGATCACGCTGGACGATGCCTACAACCCGGCCAAGACGGTGGAGCAGGCACGCAAGCTGGTGGAAGAAGACGAAGTGCTGCTGGTGTTCAACCCGCTGGGCACGCCGTCCAATTCGGCCATCCACAAATACATGAACGCCAAGAAAGTGCCGCAGTTGTTTGTGGCCACCGGCGCCACCAAGTGGGGTGACCCGAAAAACTTCCCGTGGACCATGGGCTGGCAGCCCACCTACCAGGCTGAGGGCAAGATCTACGCGGCGCACCTGCTGGAGACCAAGCCCAACGCCAAAGTCGCCATCCTGTACCAGAACGACGACTACGGCAAAGACTACCTGAAAGGCTTTGAAGACGGCCTGGGCGACAAGGCCAAGACCATGGTGGTCAGCAAGCTCACCTATGAGGTCACTGACCCGACGGTGGACAGCCAACTGCTCACCCTCAAGGCCAGCGGCGCTGATGCGTTTTTCAACATCACCACGCCAAAATTTGCGGCCATGGTGATCAAGAAAAGCGCCGAGATCGGCTGGAAACCACTGCACTATCTGAACAACGTGTCGGCCTCTGTCAGCGCAGTCATGGCCCCGGCCGGCCTGGAAAACGGCATCGGCATCCTCAGCTCGCAGTACATCAAAGACCCGACCGATCCGCAGTGGGTGAATGACCCGGGCCTGAAGGACTGGACCGAGTGGATGAAAAAATACTACCCGTCTGGCAACCTGGCCGATGCCAACAATGTCTACGGCTACAACGCTGCGCAAGGGCTGATCCAGGTGCTCAAACAGGCCGGTGACAACCTGACCCGCGAGAACGTGATGAAGCAGGCGGCCAACCTGGACATGGTGTTGCCCCTGCTGCTGCCGGGTGTCAACGTCAAGACTGGGCCGGACGATTTTTATCCGATCGAGCGTGAGCAACTGGCCAAGTTTGACGGCAAGACCTGGGTTCGCTTCGGCAAGATCTACGGCCGCTAAACTGGCGCGCTGATCGCATCACCACGGGCCCGCCTTCCGGGCCCGTATTCATTTCAGGTCTGTTTTCATTGACACCGCAACGACACCGAGCCCCTCCATGACCCCACCACTGCAGGGTTTGCAAATCCTCGATTTGTCCACCGTCGTCTCCGGCCCGATGGCGGTGGCGCTGCTGGCCGACCAAGGCGCAGCGGTGATCAAGATTGAATCGCGCGAGGGCGACACCTGCCGCCTGATTGGCCCGGCCAAAGGCGACATGGCGGCCATGTACATCGCCGTGAACCGGGGCAAACGCTCAATCGCGCTGGACATGAAAACCCCCGCCGCCACCACCATCCTGCACGCGCTGGTGCGGCGTGCTGATGTGGTGGTCAACAACTTCCGCCCCGGCGTGATGGACAGGCTGGGGCTGGATGACGCCACGCTGGCCGCGCTCAACCCGCGCCTGATCCGGCTCAACATCAATGGCTACGGCGACACCGGCCCGGCCGCTGGTGACCGCTGTTATGACGCAGTGATCCAGGCGGTGGCCGGCGTGGCCGCATCCCACCGTGAACATGCCACTGGCAACCCCGGCCTGGTGGCCACGCTGCTGGTGGACAAACTCACCGCCATCACCGCCGCCCAGGCCGTGAGCACTGCGCTGTACGCCCGTGAGCGTGACGGCCAGGGTCGCCGTGTGGACGTGTCCATGCTGGACGCCGCACTGGCGTTTCAGTGGCCGGACGCGATGTACAACCATGTGTTTTTGGACGACGCGCCGGCTCACTTTCCTGAACTGGGTGCGACCCAGAAGCCGTGGAAAACCGCCGACGGTTTTGTGGCCACCATGGCGCCGCAAGCCACGGAATTTGCAGGCCAGTGCCGCGCCCTGGGTGTGCCCGAGTTGGCCCATGACCCCCGCTTCAACACCCAGCGCGGCCGCAACCGCCACGCGCTGGAATTGCGCGCCTTGCTGGAGCCGCTGATGGCGGGCTTTTCCACCGACGCCGTGCAAACCAACTTCCGCGCCAACGGCGCACCGCTGGGCCGTGTCAATGAGCGTGGCACGGTGGTGACCGACCCGCAGGTCGCGCACAACCAGGCGCTGGTGCAGATCGAACACGGTGACGTGGGCCGGGTGCGGTTAGCCCGCCCTGCAGCGCGTTTTGATGGTCAGGCCTTGCCACCCGCCGGGCCGGCCGCCCACCTGGGTGAACATGGCGCTGAGGTACTGGCCGAGTTGGGCTATGACGCGGCGCAGATTGCGCAACTGGTGGCGGATGGGGTGCTGCATGTGCCCAGTTCGACTTGACGGGGTCTGCGCGGATCAGTGCTTGTTGATCGTCGGCTGAGGGCTCTGAGCTGTCGTTGCCGTTTTTCAGCAGCCGACACTCGGCGGTCTGTAGCGAGGTCGAGGCCAGCGGGTGACTGGCCGACTCCATGTCATTCCGGGCCTGCCCGCACCTCAAACGCCCAGGCAGCGGCTGAACTGGGCCTCGTCAAAACCCACGGTGATCGCACCGTTGGCCCACACCACCACCGGCCGCTTGATGGCGCTGGCATAGGCCAGCATCAAGGCCTTGG
>JANPOW010000039.1:0-8414 GCA_031428185.1 Betaproteobacteria bacterium
GCCTGCAAATCCGGCAAAAACTGTCCTCGCTGGGGCCGTTTCTCGCTATCGACGCCCCAAGTCCGACAGGCTCCTAGGATCGCAAGTGGACCAACCCCGCCACTCGCCGAGAACCCCATGAGCCCGACCCACCTGATCGCCCTGCCGCAACTCACCCAAGCCATGCACCTGGTGGTGCGCGGTTTTGGCAGCACCGACGATGAGGTGCAAGCAGTGGCCGGCAACCTCATCATGGCCAACCTGACCGGCCATGACTCGCACGGCATTGGCATGCTGCCGCGTTATGCCGAGGCGTTTTTGCAAGGCGGCCTCAAGCCCAACGCCCATGTCAGCACCGTGCATGACGCCGGTGCCCTGCTGCGGCTGGACGGCAATGCCGGCTTCGGCCAGGTCATCGGCGCTGAGGCCATGGCGCTGGGCATCAGCCGCGCCAAGGCCCAGGGCAGCTGCATCGTGGCGCTGGGCAACAGCCATCACCTGGGCCGCATCGGCGCCTGGGCCGAGCAAGCGGCCACCGCCGGCCTGGTGTCCATCCACTTTGTCAACGTCATCTCGCGCGCCATCGTGGCGCCGCATGGTGGCTCGGACGCGCGTTTTGGCACCAACCCGTTTTGTGCCGGTGTGCCACTCAGCGGCCGTGACCCGGTGATTCTTGACTTTGCCACCAGCATGATTGCCCAGGGCAAGACCCGGGTGGCGATGAACAAGGGTGAGCAAGTGGCGCCCGGCTGCCTGATCGACGACCACGGCCGACCCACCCAGGACCCGCGCTACAGCGTGGTGCCACCGTTTGGCGCGCTGCTGACTTTTGGCGCCCACAAGGGCTTTGGCCTGGCGTTGATGTGTGAGCTGCTGGGCGGTGCACTGGCCGCCGGCATGACACAACGCGACGACGAGACCAGCCAGCGCCGCGTGCTCAACGGCATGTTCAGTGTGCTGGTGGACCCGGCCATGCTGGGTGACCGCGCCGCCTTTGAGCACGAGGCGCAGGCGTTCATCGAATGGACCAAAGCCTCACCACCGCGTGATGGCTTTGGGCCGGTGCAAGTGGCCGGTGAGGCCGAACGCGCCATGCGCGCTGAGCGCAGCACGCAGGGTGTGCCGGTGGATGCCACCACCTGGGCCGAGATCCTGGCCGCTGCCACCCAGCTGGGGGTGGACCCGGCGCAGGTGCAAGTGGCGGCGGGCTTGCCGGCTTGAGCGGCTACTCGCCCGGCCAGGCCTCAGAACGACGCGTCACCAGGCTTGCGGCGCGGCTTGAACGGCGCGCCAGCGGCTGCGCCGCCGCCAGCCGGCCGGCCACCCGCGGACGGGCCGCGCCGGTCACCACCTCCACCTTGTGGCCCCCGGTCATTGCCGCGTGCGCCGCTGCGCTCTTCGGGCCACTGGCCGCCACGCGCTGGCCGGCGTTCGTTGTGGCCGCCCGGGCCGCTGGCCGCGTCGGCCGGCAGGTCGATCTTGCGGATGCGCACCGGCTTGCGTTCACGCTCGGCCGGCGCAGCGGTGTCGCCGCCTGCAGGGTTGGCGCCAGGCGCAGAAGTGGCAGCAACCGGTGCGCTGGTCACCAGCCCATCGCCAGCGGCCACACCGACAGCCGCAACGGCTTTGATCCTGGGCTTGGCCGCCTGTGCCGGGGCTTTGGCCACCGGCTCGGCGCCGATGCCGGCGGCCATCGCTGCGGCCAGCGTGTCAGATGCCACCGACCCGGTGGAGAGCCTGGCCACCACGCCGGCCAGGCTTTGTGCGTCGGCTGTGTCATCGTCGCTGATGGCCTTGGAAAACGGTGCCAGCAGCGCCACCAGCTGGCCATAAACCTTGGGCGTGCCGGCGACGATTTCACGCTGGTACAAAAAATCGCTCTCGCCGGTGAAGTTGCCCACCAGGCCACCGGCCTCAGTGATGATCAGTGAGCCGGCGGCCACGTCCCAGGGGTTGAGCCCGGTCTCAAAAAAGCCGTCGTACCAGCCCGCCGCCACGTAACACAAGTCCAGCGCCGCCGCCCCCGGCCGGCGCAGCCCGGCGCAGGCCTGCATCACGGTCTCGAACATCTTCAAGTAGCGCTGAAAACTGTCACCCTTGCGGAACGGGAAACCGGTGCCGATCAGGCTGTCCGCCAGCCGGGTGCGTTTGGACACCCGTAGCCGCTTGTCATTCAGAAAGGCCCCGCGCCCGCGTGAGGCATAAAACAAGTCGTTGCGGGTCGGGTCATAAACCACCGCCTGCTGCACCACGCCCCGGAACGACAGCGCGATGGACACCGCGTACACCGGCAGGCCATGCAAGAAGTTGGTGGTGCCGTCCAGCGGATCGATGATCCAGCAGAACTCGCTGTTCTTGGCGCCGTGCGCACGGCCTGATTCTTCAGCCAGGATGGCATGGCCAGGGTAGGCCGCCAGCAAGGTGTCGATGATGGCGGCCTCGGCCAGATGGTCGATCTCGCTGACAAAGTCGTTGGGCCCCTTGCTGGTGACTTTCAGCGCGTCCAGGTCCAGCGAGCCCCGGTTGATGATCGCCCCGGCCGCGCGTGCGGCCTTGATGGCGATGTTGAGCATGGGGTGCAGTGATTGCGACATGGTCGTCCTGGACGGTGGATGCAACGGTGCGGGTGGCGACGGCGGGCGTCGGCGGGCGCAGATGCGGGATCAGGGGCTGGCGGAGAGAAAGAGCGGCGCGCCGGCGTCTACAAACGCACTGGGACAATGCCCGGGCAACCTCGGAGTTTACCCGCAGTGACCGCCAACACCCCTCTGCAAAGCACTGATCCAACACGCTTTGTGCTGCTCAATACCAGCCACCCCGGCAATGTGGGTGCCGCCGCCCGGGCCATGAAGGTGATGGGTTTTTCTGATCTGGTGCTGGTGCAACCGCGTTTTGCCGACGTGCTGAGCCAGCAGGACACGGTGGCCATGGCCAGCGGCGCGGCCGACATCCTGGTGCGGGCGCGCATTGTGGCCAGCCTGCCCGAGGCGCTGGACGGCATCACCCACGCCTGCGCCACGGCCATGACGCCGCGTGACTTCGGCCCACCCACCGTGGCCCCACGCGCCCACCTGCCAAGCCTGGCGGCAGCGGTAGCGACGCAAGGCCAACGCATCGCGTTTGTCTTTGGCAGTGAGCGCTTTGGCATGCGCAACGAGGACGTGTGGCGCTGCCACGCCTGCCTCAGCATCCCCACCCACCCGGACTACGGCTCGCTCAACTTGGCGCAGGCGGTGCAGTTGATCGCCTATGACTGGCGCTGCGCGCTGGGCGCCTACCCGGTGCAGGCGCGCACCGCAGCGCCCGTGCTGGCCGACGGTGCCGAGCTGGCCGGCGCGCTGGACCACTGGCAGCAGGTGCTGCAGCAGATCGAGTTTCTCGACCCCGCCGCACCCAAGCGCCTGATGCCTCGGCTGCAGCAATTGCTCAACCGGGCGCAGCTGACACGCGAGGAGTTGCACATCCTGCGTGGCATTGCCCGCGCCGTGGCCAAGCGCTGCGCTTGATGGTGTGACGGCCAGCCCGCTGCGCCCGGGGCTGGCGGGCTGGCCGCCCCTGCAGCGCCCGGCGCATCGCCTTAAACTGGCCCGCCAAGCTGACACCCGCGCATTGGAGCCCCCATGTTCAGCCGCCTACAAGAAGACATTGCCTGCATCCGCGAGCGTGACCCCGCCGCCCGCTCCACCTGGGAGGTGTTGACCTGCTACCCCGGCCTGCACGCCATCCTGTGGCACCGCCTGGCCCACGCGGCCTGGGTGCGTGGCCTGCATTGGGCCGGGCGATTCTTGTCGCACATCGGGCGCTTTTTGACCGGCATCGAGATCCACCCCGGCGCCACGCTGGGCCGGCGTGTCTTCATCGACCACGGCATGGGCGTGGTGATTGGCGAGACCGCCGAGGTGGGGGATGACTGCACCATCTACCAGGGCGTGACCTTGGGTGGCACCTCACTCGACAAAGGTGCCAAGCGCCACCCGACGCTGGGCAAAGGCGTGATCGTGAGTGCCGGCGCCAAGGTGCTGGGCAGTTTCACCGTGGGCGACGGCGCCCGGGTGGGCGGCAACGCGGTGCTGATGCAGCCGGTGCCAGCGGGCGCCACGGCGGTGGGCATCCCGGCGCGCATCCTTGTCAAATCGGCCGACGCCCAGCGTGAGCAGGTGGCCGCCAAGATGGGTTTCTCGGCCTACGGTGTGACCCTGGGTGATGACCCGGTGGCCCAAGCCATGAAAGGCCTGATCGACAACGCCAGCAGCCAGGAGCACCAGATCACCCTGCTGTGGCAGGCGATTGAAAAGCTCGCCGGTGGTGCGCGTGAGCTGCCGCGTGACGGCTGTGTGCCGCAAGACGCCCAGACCACCGGCTCGTTTGATGCGGCCGGGCTGAACCGGCTGGTCAAATAGCCCGGCCCGGCCCGGCCCGGCCCGGGTCAAGCCGATGCTGGTGGGCGTGCGGCCGGGGCAGCGCGCAGCGCCGACTTCGGCCGGAAGGCCTTGCACAGCGCCTCATCACACGCGATGTACGGCCCGCCGATCAAGTCAACACAGTAGGGCACGGCGGCAAAAATGCCCGGCATCGGCGGCTCTGCCTGCGGCAAGCCCTGCAAGGTCTCGGTGATGGATTTGGGCTGGCCGGGCAGGTTGATGATCAGCGCCCGGCCACGCACCACCGCCACCTGGCGGCTGAGGATGGCCGTGGGCACAAAGCGCAGGCTGATGGCCCGCATCTGCTCACCAAAACCCGGCATCACCTTGTGCGCCACCGCCAGCGTGGCTTCGGGTGTCACGTCGCGCAGCGCCGGGCCGGTGCCGCCAGTGGTCAGCACCAGGTCGCATTTGGCGTCGTCCACCAGCGCGCTGAGCGTGGCGCTGATGCCGGCCTGCTCGTCGGCGATGAGGCGGGTTTCCCAGTGGATGGGGTTTTTCAGCGCGCGGCGCAACCAGTCTTGCAGTGCCGGGATGCCTTGGTCGGCGTAGATGCCGGCCGAGGCCCGGTCACTGACTGAGACCAGGCCGATGCGCACCACATCAAACAGGGGTGGGGTGTCAGGCATCGCTGTCATCGCTGCTGAAGCGGTCATCGTCCAGGGGTTCTTGTGCCGCCGCAGCGCCTTTCAACCACGGCTTGATGAACTGGAACAGCTCACGGTAGCCGCGGCCGTTGCGCTGCTCGGGCGCGGCGGCGGCGTCTTTGCGGCCGGCGCGCAGCAGGCTGCGCAGTTGCTGCAGATCACTGCCGGGGTAGGCCTGCGCCCAGCGGGTGGCGGCACTGTCGTCAGTCACCAACTCGTCCCGCCAGCGCTCCACCTCATGCAGCAGCAGGGTGTCCTTGGCCGAGCCCAGGTTGAAGGCATCCACCGCCTCGCGTAGCGGTGCTTCGTCGGCAAAACGCATCTGCTTGCCGATGTATTGCATCTGCCGGCGCTTGCCCTCAAAGCTGCGGGTGCGGTGGTATTCCTTGATCGCGTCGCGCAGGCCTTCGGGCATGGTGAGCCCAACCAAGCGGCTGGCGGGCAGCTCGACCAGTGCCTCGCCTAGCGCCTGAAGCGTGTGGGCTTGCTGCTTGCGTTTGGTCTTGCTGGGCCGCTCGGGCACATAGGCGGGCGGGGAGTGTTCTGGGGGTTGGCGCATGGGCCGCTGCACTGGGGGGCATCAGGTGGGGGGGTGGCTATCATTGTCGCCCACCCACGCCAGCGCCCCCACCCCATGTCCGGTTCCACCAAGTCCCAGGGTTTTGCCTACAACACGGGGCAGTTCCAGCAACTCATTGAAGACACGCTGGCCATCGCCAAGGCTCTGGGCGCCACCGATGCAGCGGCCGAGGTGAGCGAGGGCGCCGGCCTGTCGGTGTCAGTGCGCAAGGGCGAGATTGAAAACGTGGAGCGCAACCGCGACAAAACAGTCGGCATCACGGTGTATGCCGGCCAGCGCCGGGGCAATGCCAGCACCAGTGATTTCTCGCGCGCCGCACTCGACCAGACGGTGCGCGCGGCGTTTGACATCGCCCGCTACACCGCAGAAGACCCGGCCGCCGGCCTGCCCGACGCCCAAGACCTGGCATCGCCCGACGTGACCGGCATGGACCTGGACCTGTTCTACCCCTGGTTGCTGGATGCTGACGGTGCCGCCGCGCTGGCGCGCCGCTGCGAGGACGCCGCCTTTGCCACCAGCCCCAAGATCAGCAACAGCGAGGGTGGTGGCACATCGGCCCAGCAAGCCCATTTTTGGGCCGGCAATAGCCGGGGCTTCCGGGGGGGCTACGCCAGCTCACGCCACTCCATCTCGGTCGCGCCGATCGCTGGCAAAGGCGCCAACATGCAGCGCGACGCCTGGTACAGCAGCGAGCGGGACGCGATGGACCTGGCCTCCCCCGAATCCGTGGGCCGCTACGCCGCCGAGCGCGCGCTGTCACGCCTGAAAGGCCGCAAAGTGCCCACCTGCGAGGTGCCGGTGCTGTTTGAGAACACCCTGGCCGCTGGCATGCTGGGCGCTTATGTGCAGGCCACCAGCGGTGGTGCGCTGTACCGCCGCGCCACCTTTTTGCTCGACAGCCTGGGCAAACCGGTGATGAGCGCCCACATCGACATCGACGAAGACCCGTTTTTGCGCAAAGGCAAATCCAGCGCCGCGTTTGACGACGAGGGTGTGGCCACCCGCAAGCGCCGCGCGCTGGACGCCGGTGTGGTGCAGGGTTATTTTTTGTCCAGCTACTCGGCCCGCAAACTGGGCATGAAGACCACCGGCCACGCCGGCGGCTCACAAAATCTGACGCTGCGCAGCCGCTTGACCCAACCCGGCGACCATCTGGATGAAATGCTGCGCAAGCTGGGCCGTGGCCTGTTTGTCACCGAGCTGATGGGCCAGGGCGTCAATTACGTGACTGGCGACTATTCCCGCGGCGCGGCCGGCTACTGGGTGGAGGGTGGCCGCATCGTGCACCCGGTTGAAGAGGTGACGATTGCCGGCAACCTGGCCGAGCTGTTCACGCAGATCGTGGCCGTGGGCGCTGACGCCTACACCTCGGGTGGCAAGACCGTGGGCTCGATGTTGTTTGAGCGCATGAAGGTGGCCGGGTCCTGATCCACCAGCGCTTGAGCCGCCGCAGGGCCGGGCATTTACCGCCCTGCGCGCCGGTTGCGGGCTTTTAAACTCCTCGCCGCATTCAAGCCGTCGCCGGCGCCCGTTGGGGGTGCTGGCAAGCCGTCAAGTTTTCAGGAGATCTGCATGGAACGTCGCAAATTTGTCCACGGTGCTGGCCTGGCCGGTGTGTTGGCCGCAGGTGTGGCCCCGGCTGTGCATGCGCAGGCGGCCATCCGCTGGCGCTGTGCGTCCAGTTTCCCCAAATCGCTGGACACCATTTACGGCGCAGCCGAGATGTTTGCCAAGAAGATGGGCGAGATGTCGGCGGGCAAGTTCCAGATTTCGGTGCATGCCGGCGGTGAACTGATGCCGGCGTTTGGCGTGGTAGACGGCGTGCAAAACGCCACGGTGGAAATGGCCCACACCGCGCCGTATTACTTCGTCGGCAAGGACGAGACGTTTGCACTGGGCACGGCAGTGCCGTTTGGCCTCAACTCGCGCCAGATGACGGCCTGGATGTACGAGGGCAATGGCCTGAAACTGATGCGCGAGTTTTATGCCAACTACGGGATCATCAGTTTCCCCGGTGGCAATACCGGCGCGCAGATGGGCGGCTGGTACCGCAAACCCATCAACAGCCTGGCTGACTTGAAAGGCTTGCGGTTCCGCACCGCCGGTTTGGCCGGCAGGGTGCTGGAGCGCCTGGGCGTGGTGGTGCAGGCCATGCCGGGCGGTGAGATTTACCAGGCGCTGGAAAAAGGCACCATCGACGCGGCCGAGTGGATCGGCCCGTATGACGACCTGAAGCTGGGCTTCAACAAGGTGGCGGTCCACTACGCCTACCCGGCGTTCTGGGAGGGCGGCCCGCAGGTGGACTTCTTCATCAACCAGAAGGCCTACGCCGCCTTGCCGGCAGAGTACAAGGCCATGATCGAAGCAGCAGCCACCGAGGCGCATGTGGACATGCAGGCCAAGTACGACGCCAAGAACCCGGGCGCGCTGCGCCAGTTGGTGGCCGGCGGCACCAAGCTGTTCCGCTACCCGAAAGACGCGATGGAAGCGGCGTTCAAAGAGTCGAACGCGCTGTACAGCGAGATCGGCGCCAAGAACGCCAACTTCAAGAAGGTGTACGAGGACTACGCCAAGTTCCGTGCCGAGCAAAACCTGTGGTTCCGTTTTGCCGAAGCCGGTTTTGACGATTTCATGCAGTCGCAAAAGCTGTAAAGGCGCCGGCCAGCGCGCTGATCGTCACATGACAAAGGCCCCGCTTGCCGGGGCCTTTTCCATTGCGGCCCCGCTTGCCGAGGCCTTTTCCATTGCGGCTCCGCTTGCCGAGGCCTTTGTGTTTGGGCAGCAACC
>JANPOW010000040.1:0-22974 GCA_031428185.1 Betaproteobacteria bacterium
GCCTGCAAATCCGGCAAAAACTGTCCTCGCTGGGGCCGTTTCTCGCTATCGACGCCCCAAGCCCGACAGGCTCCTAGTTGACACCCGAGCAGGTGGCGCTGCTGATTTCGGCCGATCTGTTTGCCTGCGGCATCGTCACGCTGATTCAAAGCCTGGGCATGACACGCTGGTTCGGCATCAAGCTGCCGGTGATGATGGGCGTGACGTTTGCAGCGGTCGGCCCGATGGTGGCCTTTGCCAATGCCATGCCGGGGGTGGACGGCGCCCGCGCCATCTTTGGCGCCATCATCGGCGCGGGTGTGGTGTCCATGCGCATCGCGCCCATCGTCAGCAAGCTGCTGCGGTTTTTCCCGCCGGTGGTCACCGGCACCATCATTGCCATCATCGGCATCCGCTTGATGCGGGTGGGTGTGGGCTGGGCCATGGGTGGCCCGGCCAACCTGGCGCAAAGCGTGGATATACCCCAAGCTGGCGGCCATGGTGGATGCCGCCACGGCCTCGGCCAGTGCGGCGGCATCTGCGGCGGCAACCGGCGCCAGCGCCGCACTGCCGGCACTCAAGCTGGCCGGCCCGGTGCCCATGCTCAACAACCCGGGCTACGCGGCGCTGGACAACCTGGCCAATGCCGGCGCGGTGCTGGTCTTCATCCTGTTGCTGGTCAAGTTTGGCCGGGGCTTTGTGGCCAACATCTCGGTGCTGCTGGGCATTGTGGCGGGCTGTGTGGTGGCCAGCGCGCTGGGGGCGTGGCTGGGCGGCCTGGCCATTGCCGCCGGCCTGGGCTGGACAGCCACCGGCTGGGTGGGTGTGCTGCTGGCGCTGGCTGGCATGGGGGTGTTTGGTGCCGCGCTGTGGCTGGACCGGCGCAGCCGGGGGCAACAGCCCGGCGGCACAGGCGCCAGCGTCGCGCTGTAGTCGGTCAGCCGGCTGGCCCACGCTGGGGCCTCTGGTCGGCCCGCGTCCGGCTGGCGCAACAGCACCAGCCGCACCATGGACAACTGCGCCATCAGGCGCTGGCCGTGGTCTAACAACCGCACCCGGGGCGCACAGCGGCACCTGCACCGCCTTGGGCTCGGCGGCGCTGCGCTGCCGCGTGGTGACCAGGGCAACCAGCGCGTCATCAGCACGGCGCCTGGCCAGGTGCTGCTGCAGGCTGTGGTCCTGCCCTGGGGCTGCAAGATGGCCAACACAGCGTCGTCGCGCAGCGCCTGCAGCACCTGGGTGATGGCCGCCGGCTGGGCGCGCCGCGCCCACCACGGCAGCACATGGCAAAACGCCCAGGCCAGCAGCGCTGCAGCACATAGGCATGGGCCACCGCCACGGCCAACAAAAACATGCTGCTCAGCAGGGACGGCGGCAAGGCCTGGGCGATCAGCAGCAGCACGCAGCGCGGGCAAGGTGCCTGGCAGGCCAGGGCGCCAGCGGCGTTGCAAGCGGCCAGCATGGCCAGGCTGTCGCGGTGCGGTGGCACCGCCATCGCAAACACCAGCGCCAGGATGGGCGCAAATGACAGTGCACCGGCCCGGCGCGTGGAGCGATCACGCCCCGGTGGGCTTGCATCTTGCCTGCTGCGCCTTGGCCAGCAGCCCTGCGGCCCGTGGCGTGACAGTGCTGGGCAGCAGCGCCGCGCCACAATCGCCCAGCGCGGCAGGCCCGCCCCACAACCCCCCAAGGATTTGCGATGTTCAAAGACGACCTGCTGGCTGGCCAGCGCATTTTGATCACCGGCGGTGGCACGGGCCTGGGCGCGGCGATGGCGGCGCGTTTTGCCGCGCTGGGTGCGCACCTGGTGTTGTGCGGCCGCCGGTTGCACACACTGCAGGCCACTGCCGAGCGCCTGGCCAGCCAGGGCGCGGCGCCGGTGCAGGTGCTGACTTGCGACATCCGCGAGCCGGCGCAGGTGGACACCATGCTGGATGCCATCTGGATGGCCGGCCCGCTGCACGCGCTGGTCAACAACGCGGCGGCCACCTTCATCGCCCAGACCGAGCACTTGTCCACCCGGGCGCTGGACGCGGTGCTGGCCACCACCTTGCACGGCGCGCTGTACTGCACGATGGGTGTGGGCCGGCGCTGGATTGGTGATGGCAGCCAGCCGGCGCAGCCGGGTGTGGTGCTGAGCATCCTGTCCACCTCGGTGCGCACCGGGCGGGCGTTTACCGTGCCGTCGGCGATTGCCAAATCCGGCCTGCAGGCCATGACCCGCAGCCTGGCGGTGGAGTGGGGCGGGCACGGCATCCGGCTGGTGGCGATTGCGCCGGGCAGCTTCCCCACGCCCGGGGCCAGTGCGCAGTTGATGCCTGGCCAGCGCGCCCAGGCCAGTGCGCCGGGTGCGCGGGTGCCGCTCGGTCGGGTGGGCCATCCGGACGAGTTGGCCAACCTGGCGGCGTTTTTGCTGTCAGCCGGCGCGGGCTATGTGTCGGGCGAGACGGTGGCCATCGACGGGGCGGCACATTTGCGCAGCTCAGGCGCCGAGGATTTGCTGGCCTGGACGCCGGAGGACTGGCAGGCGCAGCGGGCCCGGCGCGCGCCGTGATGGCCGCTGGTCGCGGTGGCTGTCTGCGGCGGCGTGTGCAGTGGCGTGTGCGGTGGCGGCCGCATCACGGCAGCGGCAGCGCCTGCAGCCGCTGCTGCCAGTGCTGGTGCAGCGGTGGCTGCAGCGCCAGCAGGCGGAGCAAGGCCGCACCAGTCGGTTGATCCGGCAGCAGCGGCGCAGCCAGTGGCACGGCAGCGCCGTGTACGGCGCGCTGCAGCAGCGCCTCAAACAAGGCCGCGCTGGCCACGACGGCCTCACCGCTCAGCAGGCCGGGCAGCACCCGCACCTCGAAGGTGGGCTTGCCCGGCACGTCATGCACGGTGTTCTTCAGGTTGAAGTCGCAGAACTTGCTGAGGCCCAGCGTCTGCAGCCTGGCGCGGGCTTGCGGCCAATCGAGCCGGACAAAATCGTCTGTGCCCACCATGTCCAGCAGCGCCGCTGGCCAATCGCCCAAGCGGCGGCAGGCCGGGTTGCACTGCACCAGCCACTTCAGCGTTGGCCCCCAGCAGTGCAGCAGCGCCACCAGGTTGGCAATCACCCGTGCGTGGTGCAGCGCTGCGGCGTCAAAGTGCACATGCGTGGCTGATTCAAACGCCAGGGTGAAGCCCAGCGCACGTGCCGGGCCCAGCAAGGCGTCGATGCGCTGGGCATGGTGGTGCAGCAGCGGCGGTGTCACCAACTCGCAGCCGCGTTCCCGCTCACCGGGCAGTGGTGCGGCAATGGCCAGCGGCGCGTGGTCCAGCGTGGTGATGCGCACCAGGCCACCGGGCAGCAGCTCGGCCTGGGTGCCAAACAGCGCGGCCACCGGTGCCAACGCGTCGTGCGGCGTGCCGTCCGCGCGGCCCACACGGGCCACCAGTTGCAGCAGCCGCCGGTCATCACTGACGATGCGAAACCAGCCCGGAAGGCCCGCCGCCTGCGGGTTGAGGCCCTGCTGCAAGGTGCTGTCGTCCACACAGCGGGCCAGCCAGGCGCCGTGTGCATCCAGCACCTCAAAGCCTTGACTCAGGTTGTCAAACACCGGTGTGCCCGGCACCTGGCTCAGCTCGGTCTCGTGGTGGAACACCACCCGCACAGTGCCGCCGCAGGTGGCAGCCAGCGCATCGGCCAGGGTGCGACGGGTGGCGCCTGCTGGCGCCAGCAGCTCAAACTCGAAACCGGCCTGCCAGTGCAGTGTGGAGTTCATCGGGTGTGGCCCGGTGCCGGCGGCGCGTTACGCCGGCAGGGCGCGGCAACAACCGCCTCCCACCACCCGCCACACCCGCCACCCACTTTGGCGTGGTGGGTGGCGATAACCTCATCACGCACAACCGCTCAGCCCCGCAAGGCTCTGCGGACGTTGCCGCTGGCGCCAGCGTTGAACTTGCGCTCCACTGTCGCCTTGGCCTCGGCCACCGAGACGCCCCAGACAGCGGCCAGCTTCTTGCCATCGGCAAAGCTGTAGCCGGTGTCGACAAACTCGCAGCGGGCGCCGCGCCCGCTGCTGGCCCGGGTGTAGGCCTCGCTCAGCCGGGTGCGGACCAGCGCCAGCTCGCCATCCCGGATCAGCCGGCCGATGCGGTTCTTGGCGTCGCCGATGTCGATGTTCCAGTGCGCTGCCAGCAGTTTGGCGTCGCAGTAGTCAAAGCCGGCGTTAAACATTTGCCGGAAGTCGCCGTCGTACGACGGTGCGGTCTCGATGGGCCGCACCGCGGTCGCCGTGGGGGTGGTGTTGGCGGCGCTACTGGTGGTGGGTGCCGCGCCGTCTGGCGGCGTGGGCTTGTTGATGGCCACGGTCTCGGCGGCGGGGCGGTTGACGACAGGCGGGTTGCTGGCCACCGTGGTGGCCGTTGCCTCGGCCTGCAGCGTGGGCTGTTTGGCCACTGCGGCCGGGGGGGGGGGGTGGGCGCTTGGATGGCTTGGCTGATCGGCGGATTGACGGGCGGGTTGACGGGTGGCGCGACAGCCGTGTCTGCCAGTCTGGCGCCGGGCTGCTGGGCGCTGGGGGCTGGCGTGTTGGGTGTTTTGGGGCTCAGCAGCCAGGCCCCACCGCCCACTGCCGCCACCACGGCCATCGCCACCGCCACCAGCGGCAACTTGGTGGCCGCGCCATAGGGCTGGCCAGCGCTGCTGCTGCCGTACTGGCCGGCTTGGGCCGCGCCGGGCGACATGCCCGGCCGGTGGTCGCCACCGGCTGCAGGGCGTGCCGCCCCCGACGCCGATGCCGTGGCCGCCGGCACCACCACCGGCACGGCGGCAGGCGCCGGCAGCGCAGCCGGCGCCTGCCGCACCAGGCCCAGGCGCCGCACCATCTCGCGCACATCGGATTCCCAGCGTGCGTGGCTCAGCTCAAACGCGTTGCGGTAGGCAAAGTCACGCAACTCCTCGGGCAACTGGTCGGCGCTGGGCATCTCGGCGTCTTGCACCAACACCGGCGTGACCGGGATGTTGCGTTTGAGCGCGGCCAGGATCTCGAGCCGCACAAAATCGTTGCTGTCTTCCAGCCGGGGTTTGCCCTGGCGGTTTTTGCTCTCCAGCCAGCCCTTGCCGACCAGCGCCAGCAACACATCACAGTCATTGAGCCGCTCGTGCAGCGCCTCGCGGAAATCGCGGCCCAGCGCAATGTTGTCCACGTCCATGAAGGCCGACCCGGCGCCGAGTTGCTCGGCCAGGGAGCTGAACAGCGCACGGGCTTCACCGGCAGCGTCTTCGCGCCGGTAGCTGACGAAGATCATTCCCATCGTGATGCCCACTTGTTGGTTGGCTCAGCCAAACGCCACTTTTGTCACGAATTGCTTCACAAGGCCTAACAGAGCACCGGCAGGCGCTTTAGGGGGCTTGTGCGAGTTTCTCGATGACTTTCTTGGCTACCGGGCCAGCGCCCGGCCCACCACCAGCAGCACGTTGTCGCGCACCTGGGCCAGTGGGATGGATGGGTCCAGCAGCCACTGCAGCATCACGCCGCGCAGCGTGCCCAGCAGCAGCACGGCGGTGGCGGCGGGGTGCAGGTCAGGGTAAATCTCGCCTTGCGCGATGCCGGCCCGGATCTGGGTCTCGAAAAACACCAGCGCCTGGCGGTTGTAGGCAGCCATGTCGGCCTGCAGCCCGGCGCCGTCCATAAAGCCTTCGGTCATCATCACCAGCAGGGCGCGGGTGGTGGTCCAGTGGCGGTCGGTGCGGCCAAAGTAGACGCCGATGTTGCCGCAGATCGCGTCCAGCCCGGGCCGGCATTTGGGCGCGGCCTGCAGTTGGGCGGCAAAGCGGTTGCCAATCAACTGCACCAGCGCGCGCAGCAGGCCGGCCTTGTTGCCAAAGCGATGCGTGGCCAGGCCACGGCTGTAGCCGGCGGCAGCGCCCACCTCGGCCAATGTCAGGCGCACGGTGCCGGTGCGGGCCACGGTGGCCAGCGCACCGTGCAGCAGGCGGCGCTCGGCTTCGGCGCGGCGTTGGGTTTGGGTGCGGCGGGCGGCTGGTGGTGCGGCGGGTGGTGTGGCGGATGGTGCGGCCGGTGGTGCGGCAAGCCGCTGCGCTGCCGTGGCGCGGGTGCTGCTGCGCCGGCTGGCACGCATAGCGGCGGGCAGGCGTGCAGGGGCCATGCGGCAATGGTTTGGGATGGGGTAGGCTGTGCGGGGCGGGGGCGCAGCGCCGCAGCGCATCAACGCATCAGCGCGGCTCGATGCCAGCGGCCTGCGCGATGCGCTTGAAGCGCGCGTATTCGGCGGCCACAAAGGCGCGCAGCTCGGCTGGCCCCAGGTCCAGCAAGGCACCGGGCTGGCTGGCCTGGTAGGCCCGGCCCTCGGCGCTGGCCATCACCTTCTTGAAGCCGTCCACCAGTTTTTGCGTCACGTCGTCCGGCGTCTCGGTGCGCACAAAAAACGAGGCCCAGACATAGGTTTCAAACTCCGGGAAGCCGCTTTCTTTCATGGTGGGCACATCGGGCAGGGCGGGGTCACGGTGGTCGGATGTGACGGCCAGTGCACGCAGGCGCTTGTCGCGCACCAGCGGCAGCGCGCCACTTGAGTCAATCGCGCCCACCGTCAACTGGCCGCCGATGATGTCGGTCATCATCAGCGCGCCGCCTTTGTAGGGGATGGGCGTGATGGCCACCCCGCCCACCGTGCCCAACCAGGCGCCCACCAGCTCATAACCGGCGGAATAGTTGCCCATGGCCAGCGGCTGGCCGCTTTTCTTGGTGGCGTCCAGCAGGTCTTTGATGGTTTTGTGGGGCGACTCGGCCCGCACCACAAACGCCACCGGGCCTTTGCTGACGCCCACCACCGGGCGGAAATCCTTGATCGGGTCGTAGGGCAGGTTTTTCAGCATCACCGGGTTCACCGTCATGGGTGAGTTGGACGCCATCAGCAGCGTGTAGCCATCCGCCGCAGCGGCCTTGACGGCTTGCACCGCCACCACGCCGCTGGCACCGGGCTTGTTTTCAACCACCACGGTCTGGCCCAGCAGCTTGCCCAGCAAGTCACCATAAAAGCGCGAGCTGGTGTCGGCGCCGCTGCCGGCATTGAACGGCACCACGATGCGGATGGGCCGCGACGGGAAGCTGGCCGCACTGGCTGTTGCGGCCTGCGCTGCAGCGTTGAGCGGTGCCAGCAGCGGGGCCAGGCCCAGCAAGGCCATGCTGGCCAGGGTGGCCCGGCGTGTCAGGGTCAAATACATGTGCGGTCTCCAGTGGTGCTGCCGGCAGCATTGCTCTGGCGGATCACGCCGCTGGCCAAGAGGTGGTCCAGTGCGGCTGGTGTGATGCCGGCCTCGGTCAGCACCTGCAGGGTGTGTTGGCCAATTTGCGGTGCACCGCAGCGCACGCTGGCAGGGGTGCGGGCAAACAAGGTGGGTGGCCGCACGGTGATGGTGGCGCCCTCACTCGGGTGTTGCAGCGGCTGGAACAAGCCCACCGCTTGCAGATGTGGATGGCTTTGCAATTCGTCAATCGCATAAAGCCGTGTGGCCGCCAGGTCTAACCGGTCACACAGCGCCAACAACTCAGCGGTGGCCATCGTGCGGGTGACGCTGGCCAGATCAAAGTACAGCTCGGTGATGCGGGCATTGCGCTCGGCCCGGTCATGCAAGTTGTATTTGGCGATCAGGTCGGGCCGGCCGGCGGCGCTGAACAGGCCCACCCAGTGCTCACCGCTGTAGGGCAGCAGGGCCACCGCACCGTCCAGCGTGGGTGCGGGCTTGCGGCCACCACCCAGCAAGCGGGCATAACCCGCAGGTGCAGGGGGCGGATCAAAGGTGCGGCCGCCCAGGTGCTCAGCCAGGGTAAAGGCCACCAGGGTTTCCAGCATCGGCACCTCCACATACTGGCCGGTGCCGGTGCGGGCCTTGTGCAGCAGCGCGGCCAGCACCGCATTGACCACGGCCATGCCGGCGGTTTTGTCGGCCAGCAGGGTGGGTGCAAAGTCGGGTTGCTCACGGCCCACGCCGATCAATGCGGCCATGCCGCAGGCGGCCTGGATCACGTCATCAAAGGCCGGGCGGTGGGCGTCTGGCCCATCCTGGCCAAAGCCGGTGGCAGCGCAATACACGATGTCGGGCTTGATGGCGCTGACGGCGGCGTAGCCCAGGCCCAGCCGCTTGATCGCGGCCACCCGCATGTTGTGCACCAGCACATCAGCGCCGGCCACCAGTTGCAGCACGGCATCCCGCCCCGCAGCGGTTTTGAGGTTGACCGCCACCGAGCGCTTGTTGCGGTTGATGGCCAGAAAGATGGAGCTCATGCCGCGGTGCAGTGACACGCCGTTGGCGCGCATCAAGTCACCGTCCAGGCTTTCGATCTTGACCACATCCGCACCGTAGTCACCCAGGATTTGGGTGGCCAGTGGGCCCAGCACCACCGAGGTCAGATCGAGCACCCGGATGCCGGCCAGCGGGCCTGATGCGGGAGGTGTCGGGCCAGCGGCGGGCGTTGAGGAGGGCAGTGTCACAAGCGTGGTGGATCGCGGTTTGCACGCATGTTGACCGCTGCGCGCCGCACTGCGAAGGACGTAAACCCTAGCCGCTTGTTTGTTGCCTGACAAACAAAGCCGGCGCAAAATCAAGCCAGCACACCGGCCCGCAGCGCATATCCGCCCGGCCTTGGCCGTGTTTGAAAAGGCAACCATGCATGCCCTGACGATTGACCCCTGCACCCTGCCACCCGGCTGCGACGCGCTGCGCGCCGAGGTGCGGGCCTTTCTGGCTGAAACCCTGCACAACTACCCGGCCACGCTGCGGGTGCGCAACTGGTCAGGCAACAACCCCGAGTTCAGCGCCAAGCTGGGCGCACGCGGCTGGATCGGCATGACCTGGCCGCAGCGCTACGGTGGCCAAGGCCGCTCACCGCTGGAGCGTTATGTGGTGCTGGAGGAGTTGCTGTCGGCCGGCGCCCCGGTGGGCGCCCATTGGGTGGCCGAGCGCCAAAGCGCATTGCTGCTGATGCGCTTGTCGCCCGAGTTGCTGGCGCCACGCATCGTGCCCGGCATCGCGCGTGGTGAGACGTTTTTCTGCATCGGCATGAGCGAGCCCGATTCGGGCAGTGACCTGGCGTCCATCCGCACCCGCGCGGTGCGCACCGACGCCGGCTGGGTGATCAACGGCCGCAAGGTGTGGACCAGTGGCGCCCACCGCACCCACTACATGATTGCGCTGGTGCGCACCGGCACCCAGGGTGAGCAGCGCCAGGCCGGGCTGTCGCAATTGCTGGTGGACATGAAGACGCCCGGCCTCACCATCCGGCCCATCCTCAGCCAGTTGGGTGAACATGATTTCAATGAGGTCACGTTTGATGACGTGCTGGTGCCGCATGCGCACTTGATCGGTGTGGAAGGTGATGGCTGGGCCCAGGTGGCTGGTGAGCTGGCCTTTGAGCGCAGCGGCCCTGAGCGCTACCTCAGCAGCACCCAGTTGCTGCTGGAAATGCTGGATACCGCTGATCCGCACCAGGCCCGCCACGCAGTGGCCCTGGGCCGCATCACCGCCAGTTACGCCAGCCTGCGGCAGATGTCCATGGGCGTGTCGGGCATGTTGGCGCGCGGCGAAAACCCAGCAGTTGCTGCGGCCTTGGTCAAGGACCAAGGCGCGCTGGTGGAGCAGGCCATGCCCGACATTGCGCATGATTTGTTTGGCGGCATCAGCGCACCCGATTCATCGCTGGCGCAGGTGCTGTCGTACACCGCACGGGCGGTGCCGTCGTTCTCGCTGCGCGGTGGCACGCGTGAAATCTTGCGCGGCATCATTGCCAAAGGATTGGGGCTGCGATGAGCGACTCGATGATTGCAGAAAGCACCGAGCGGCTGTTTGCCGGTGAGGTGACCCGGGCCATGCTGGACCGGTTTGAGGCCGGCCAATTCCCGCAGGCCTTGTGGCAGCAGGTGACTGCCCAAGGCCTGACCCTGGCGCTGGCCAGCGAGGCCGCCGGCGGCATTGGCGCCACCTGGGCCGATGCCTACCCCATCCTGCGTGGTGTGGGCCACTGGCAGGTGCCATTGCCGCTGGCCGAGACGCTTGTTGCAGCGCAACTGCTGTCGTTGGCCGGGCTGGAGATTCCGCACGGGCCGATCACCTTGATCGAGGAGGACACGGCCGGCCAGTTCAGCGCCAGCCACCCCAGCATCCAGGCCACCGCTGCCGGCCTGCAGTTGTCCGGCACGGCCCAGCGGGTAGCCTGGGCCGGTGCTTGCCGTTGGGCGCTGGTGTCCTTGCTGCCCACCACAGCGCACGCCGCCGGCCGCATCGCGCTGGTGGATTTGCAGCACAGCGCCAGCGTGCAGATCACGGCCCACCGCAACCCGGCCAACGAGCCGTGCGACACCGTGTTGCTGCGCAACGCACCGGCCATGGCCCATGCCTTTAACCCCTTGCCCGCCTTGCAGCGCCCGCTGCGCACCCTGGGCGCCATTGCCTACAGCGCCATGATGGTGGGGGCGATGGAGTGGCTGTTGGCGCAGTCTGTGCAGTACGCCAGTGACCGGGTGCAGTTTGGCAAGCCCATCGGCAAAAACCAGGCAATCCAGCAGCAACTGGCCTTGCTGGCCGGTGAGGTGGCGGCGGCCCGGGTGGCCGCCATCGTGGCGTGCGCTGATGCACCACACGCCGACGCACCACACGCCGGCACCACCGATTGCGCGGCCACCGTGTTCAGTGCCGCCGTGGCCAAGATCCGCTGTGGTGAAGCGGCCAGCCGGGCTGCAGCCATTGCCCACCAGGTGCACGGGGCCATCGGCTTCACGTTTGAGCACCAGCTCAACTTTGCCACCCGCAGGCTGTGGGCCTGGCGAGAGGCTTATGGCGGTGATGGCTGGTGGGCCGGCAAGCTGGGTGAGGCGGCGATTCAATCCCGCAGCGCGGGCTTTTGGCCCAGCATGACCAGCCGCCATTTCAACGGCCTGGATTTGCGGCCCAACACCTGAAGCACGCGGCCAAAGTGCATTGGCCAGCACCCATCAAGCACCACCAAGGACATCCATGAGCACCCCAACATCTGACGTGCAAGTCACCCGCCAGCAGCATGTGGCCATCGTCGAGATCTGCCGCCCGCCGCACAACTTTTTTGACCAGCCGCTGATCCGCGATCTGGCCATTGCCTTTGAGGCGATTGATGCCGACCCTGAGCTTCGCAGCATCGTGCTGTGCGCCCAGGGCAGTGCGTTTTGTGCCGGCGCCAACTTTGGCACCCGGGGTGACCCGACCGGTGCGGACAGCCCACGCCGTGTCAACCCGCTGTACGACGAAGCGCTGCGCATCTTTGCCAGCGCCAAGCCGGTGGTGGCGGCGGTACACGGCGCGGCCATCGGTGGTGGGCTGGGGCTGGCGCTGGTGGCGGACTTCCGCGTCACCTGCCCCGAGGCGCGCTTCTCGGCCAACTTCACCCGGCTGGGTTTTCATCCGGGCTTTGGCCTGTCGGTCACCTTGCCGCGCCTGGTGGGCCTGCAGCAGGCGGCGCTGCTGTTTTACACCGGCCGCCGCATCACGGGTGAGCAGGCGCTGGCCATCGGCCTGGCCGACGCGCTGGTGGCGCAAGACCAGGTGCGTGCCGAAGCTGTCAAGCTGGCCATCGAGATTGCCGGCTCGGCGCCACTGGCAGTGCAGTCCACCCGAGCGTCATTGCGGCGTGGCCTGGTGGATGAGATTCGTGCCGCCGTGGCGCGTGAAAGCCTGGCCCAAAACCGCGAGTTCTTGAGCGCGGATTTCAAAGAAGGTGTGGTGGCCATGACGGCGCGGCGGGCGCCGGTGTTTACCGGGCGTTGAGCCTGCGGCCAGAAGCCACCGGCTCCAGCCACGCACCCGCCAGCGCAAAGCGCGGGCCTTGGCACGTACAGCCGTGCTGCCTGGCGGCTGCCAGCACAGCGTCGGGCCGGCCCACCTGCACCTGCAAGGCGCTGATGTGCTCGGCCGTGCCGGCTGCGGCGGGCACGATGCGCACTGCGCCAAAGTCGAAATCCAGGCGCCAACTGTCGGGCACGCTGGCATCGGCGGTGGCGGGCCAATCCATCAAGGCCGACCAGTGGCGCGCCAGGCCGGCCGGGTCGGGTGTGGCCACTTCGGCCAGTGCCAGGCCCTGCACCTGGGCCGGCCGGCGGGCGGCCAGCCAGTGCGGGTCTGCCGGGTGATACGGGCCGTCCAGCGCCTGGCCGCCATCGGTGTGGTCAAACTCCAGGATCGCGGCGCGGCTGTCGCGCGGGTGCAGTTGGATGCCGCAGTAGTCGGGGTAGTCCAGTGCAAAGACCACCCGCACACCCAGCGTCTCGGCACGCTGGCGGCGTGCGGCCGGGTTGTCGCAATCAAAGATCAGCATGTAGCCACCAACGCCTTGGCTGCGCTGCAGAAAGCGGCCGGCGGCCGTGCCCGCCTGGGTGGGGGCCACCACCTCCAGAAAGCTGTGGCCGAGCGCAAACAGCGCGTTTTCCAGGCCGAACTTGGCCACGTTGGGGTCGCGATAACACACCGGCAGGCCCAGCACGGCCTGCACTGTTTGCACCACCGGCGCAAGCGCCGGGGCCACCAGGCAGACCTGGCGCAGGCGCAGGTAAGGCGGCTTGGCGTTGGTGGTCATGGCACGCGGGGCGTTGGTGTTCAGTCGGCCGCAAAGCAGTAGTACAGCCCACCACCGCCGGTGGATTTGAGCTGCTCGGCGCTGCAGCCCCGGCTCTGGTGCGATGAGTTCCACGACTTGGCCGGCACGCTCTCATCCAGCCCGGTTTTGTCGTGGTGGCCCACCATGGCTGCGCCGCCGCTGGACATGGCCCAGTTACCGCAGGTGGAGTTGGCCTCACCAGCAATAAAGGTGCCGTCGGGCTGTGAGCCGGTCAACACATCGTGCAGATTGGGTGTGTCGCCCCGGCCGTTGACGACGGCGCCGGTTTCGGTCAGCGCGGCTTGTTTGCCCAGGTTGTTGGCGCTGTGCAGTTGGGTCACAGTGCTGGCCACCACCACACCCTTGGCGTTCATCCAGGGGCCTGGGCCGATGCGGTCGCGTGCATTGATGCCGGCCTGGTTGCCAGCCGGCTGGGCGCTGAGGTAAGCGCGCCAGGTGCGGCTGCCCGCGCCCACCGCGCTGGCCAGGGACTGGCAGTGTTTGTCGGCGCCGGCCAGCCCGCCCAGGTCACCCCCCTTGCCGGGCGATGCGCTGGTGACAAAGAAGCCGAGCGACGGCTTGCCAGGCAGGCTGCTGCAGGCGGCCAGCACGGCCAGGGTGGTGCTGCTGATGGCCAGCAGGGGCCAGCGGAGGGCTGGGCGCATGGGGCGGCTCCAAGGCGGTTGATCGGCCTGCCAGTCTGCCTGAAATGGGCCACAGCCGGGCGCTGCCAAGCGGCTTGGCGGGGCATGGTTTCCCCGCGCTGGCCGGGGTGCGGCGGCAGGTGCTCAGCGTGCCGGCCGGGCCGGTGGTTTGCGTGCTGGGGCGCGTGTCGGCGCACCTGTTGGTGCGCGGGCCGGCGCGGCCTCGCCCCGGGTGCGGGCCTGCCACACTTTGTAGGCGTTGGGTGTGAGTTCCCGTTTGAGCAACTGCACCACCTGGCCGGGCGCCAGGCCGTGTTCGGCCAGCACGGCGTTGAAGGGTGGGCGGTCGTCCCAGGCGGTGGCGATGACGCGCTCGATTTCAGCGGCGGTGAGACGGGGCAGGGGGCGGGCCATGCGGCCGATTGTCGGGCGCTTTGTCAGGCGCGTTGTCGGTCGCGTCATCGGCCGCGTTGTCGGCTGATTTGTTGGCCAAATTGACGGCCGCCGTGCGGCACGGGCTGGCGGCTTGGCCGCAGCGGCCGGCCATGTCCCGGTCGAGACAGGGCGGCCCGCTGCGCCAATGCCACGATCCGGCGCCATGCGCACCTTGCCGACATCCCCCACCTGGCCCGACGGCCTGATTGTTGTGGCCAAGCGGGAATGCCCCACCTGCACGCTGGTGGAGCCGCTGCTGGCCACGCTGGCCCGGGGCGCCGGGCCGCTCACCGTCTATGTGCAGGATGACCCGGCCTACGCCGCCGGCCTGCCGGGCCAGGTGCTGGACGATGCGCTGGAACAGTCGTTCCACCTGGGCATCGAGTTTGTGCCCACCCTGATCCGCATGCAGGGCGGGCTTGAGGTGGCGCGCACACACGGCTGGCACCAGGGCGATTGGCGCAGCATCAGCGGCTTGGGCCAGCTGGGTGAGGGCCTGCCGGCGCTGCGCCCGGGCTGTGCGTCCAAGACACTGGACCCAGGCATGGCCGAGGAGCTGGCGGTGCGCTATGGCCGCACCGGCCTGGCCTCACGCCAGATTGACCTGGGTGACGCTGAAGACGCGATCGAAGCGTGTTTTGACCGTGGCTGGACCGATGGCCTGCCGGTGGTGCCACCCACCCCGCAGCGGGTGCTGCGCATGCTGGCCGGCACCACGCGCGCACCGGCTGAGGTGCTGGGCCTGATGCCGCCCGACCTGGCGCCCTGCACGGTTGAAAAAGTCGCCGTCAACGCGGTGATGGCCGGCTGCAAACCCGAGTACCTGCCACTGGTGCTGGCGGCGGTGGAGGCCGCCCTGATCGAAGAATTTGGCATGCACGGTGTGCTGTGCACCACCATGTTTTGCGGCCCGGTGCTCATCGTCAACGGCCCGCTGGGGCGCAGTGTGGGTGTCAACTCGGGTGTCAATGCGCTGGGCCAGGGCCACCGTGCCAACGCCAGCATCGGCCGCGCGCTGCAACTGGTCATCCGCAACGTGGGCGGTGGCCGGCCCGGCGAGGTAGACCGCGCCACCCTGGGCACCCCGGGCAAATACAGCTTTTGTTTTGCCGAGGCTGAAGACTCGGCCTGGCTGCCGCTGTCGGTCGAGCGCGGTTACAGCCGCGAGGCCTCCACCGTCACCCTGTTTGCCGGTGAGGGGGTGCAAGGCGTGGTGGACCAGAAATCCCGCACGCCGCAATCCCTGGCCAAGAGTTTTGCGGCCTGCCTGCGGGTGGTGGACCACCCCAAGCTGGCCATGGCCGGTGACGCGCTGCTGGTGGTATCACCCGACCACTGCCGGGTGTTTCTGGACGCCGGCTGGTCCAAAGCCAGGCTGCTTGACGAACTGACCCGCTTGCTGCTGCTGCCGGCCGACGCCATGTTGGCCGGCGCCGACGGCATTGCCGAAGGCCTGCCGGCTGCCATGGCCGGCAAGCAGGTGCCCAAGTTCCGCCCCGGTGGCCTGTTGATCGTGCGCGCCGGTGGCAGCGCCGGTCTGTTCTCGGCCATCATTGCCGGCTGGGCCGCGTCCGGCCCGGTCGGGTCCATCCCCGTGTCCAAGGAGATCACTGCATGACAAGCCTGACCCTGCTTGACCCCACCGCCGAGCGATCGCCGGTGGCCCGAGCCTTGACACCCCGGCCGGCCGATCTGACCGGCCTGGCGGTGGCGGTGCTCGACATCTCCAAAGCCCGTGGCAACGTGTTTTTGGACAAGTTGTCTGCGCTGCTGGCAGCGCAAGGCCTGCGCGTCAACCGCTACAAAAAGCCCACCTTCACCCGGCCCGCGCCCACCGCGCTGCGCCAGCAGATTGCGGCCGAAAACCAACTCGTCATTGAAGGCCTGGCGGACTGAGGGTCGTGCACGTCGTGCTGTATGCATGACATCGCAGACCTGGAGTCCAGAGGCCTTCCGGGAGTGGGTGTTGCGTCAACTGAGTTTGTGGCCGCCGCCGCCGTGCAGGCCAAGTCCTTGGGCTTCGATCCGGCGATGGTGTTTGTGGCCCACCCGATCCAGGACCGGAGTGATGCTGAGTTGTGCGCGCTGGCCGAGGCCGCCTTGCCAGCCATCCTGCAGCGCTTGCGGGCGGGCAGCGCAGCGGCGGCTTGATGGCGGCCTCTGGCGCTGTCGGCGCTGTCGGCCGTGAGGCCTGCAGCGCCTGAGGCGCCGTCCGAACCGGCCACGCTGGCGCACAGCCGGTTGCCATCGGTAGACCGCGCACTGGCCTGGCAGGCTTTGCGCACCCTGGCCGATGCCCACGGCCGCACGCTGGTGCTGGACGCCTTGCGCGCCACGCTGGCCCATCTGCGCCAGCCACACAGCACCGTGCCACCGGCCGGTGCCGCTGCCCTGCAAGCCCACATCAGCGCCCTGGTGGTGGCCCAGGTGCAAGCCTGGCTGCAGCCGTCCTTGCGGCCGGTGTTCAACCTCACCGGCACGGTGCTGCACACCAACCTGGGCCGTGCGCCGCTGCCGGCGGTGGCGCTGCAGGCGATGCTGGCGGTGGCAGGTGGTGCCTGCAATCTGGAATTTGACCTGGATGGTGCCGGCCGGGGCGACCGTGACAGCCATGTCGAAGCCCTGCTGCAGCGCCTGACCGGCGCGCAGGCCGCCACCGTGGTCAACAACAATGCGGCCGCGCTGGTGCTGCTGCTGGCCGCGCTGGCCGCACGCAAAGAGGTGATCGTCTCGCGCGGTGAATTGGTGGAGATCGGCGGGGCTTTCCGCCTGCCCGACATCCTGCAAGCCGCCGGCTGCAAGCTGCGTGAGGTGGGCACCACCAACCGCACCCATCTGCATGACCACGCCAACGCCATCAGCCCACGCACGGCCTTGCTGCTCAAAGTGCATACCAGCAACTACCGGATTGACGGCTTCACGGCGGCGGCCGATGAGGCCGCGCTGGCCGCGCTGGCGCATCAACACGGCCTGCCTTGGGTGGTGGACCTGGGTGCCGGCGCGCTGGTGGACCTGGCCGCTTACGGCCTGCCGCATGAGCCCATGCCCGGTGAAGCGCTGGCCGCCGGGGCTGACCTGGTCACGTTCTCGGGCGACAAGTTGCTGGGCGGGCCGCAGGTGGGCATCGTGGTGGGCCGGGCCGACCTGATCGCCAAGCTCAAGAAACACCCACTCAAACGCGCACTGCGCTGCGACAAGCTCACGCTGGCCGCGCTGGAGGCGGTGTTGCGGCTCTACCTGCAGCCCGAGCACCTGGCGCGCAGCCTGCCCACGCTGCGCCTGCTCGGCCGCCCGGCGGCCGAGATTGCCGCACTGGCCCGGCAACTGCAGCCGCTGCTGGCGGCCTGGGCCGGCACCGGTGTGGTGGTGGATGTGGTGGCGGTGCGCAGCCAGATCGGCAGCGGCGCCTTGCCGGTTGACCACCTGCCCAGCCATGGGCTGCGCCTGACGCTGCGCGCCGCAACCGGCGGCAAGGCGCGCAGCGGCGGGCGCCAGTTGGCCGCGTTGGCCGCCCGCCTGCGGGCGCTGCCGCAGCCGGTGCTGGGCCGGCTGCAAGACGGTGCGCTGCTGCTGGATTTGCGCTGCCTGCTCGACACGACCACCTTTGCCGCGCAACTGCAAACCACCGGCGCCGCCGCCGAGGCCAGCGCGTGATCGTCGCCACGGCCGGCCATGTGGACCACGGCAAGACCAGCCTGCTGCAGGCATTGACGGGGCACAACACCACCAGTGGTGCCGAGGCACAAGCGCGTGGCATGACCATCGACCTGGGCTTTGCCCAGGCGCCCGCACTGCTGGGCCCGGCGTTGCTGCTGCCGGCACCGTTGCCCGGGTCGCTGCGGGTTGACGCAGGGCCGGGCAGCGCCATGCCCGCCGCCGCGCTGGATTTCATCGACGTGCCCGGCCATGCCCGCTTTCTGCGCAACACCCTGGCCGGCCTGGCCTGCATCGATGTGGCGCTGCTGGTGATTGCGGCCGACGACGGCCCCATGCCGCAGACGCTTGAGCATCTGGCCATCCTGGGCCTGCTGGGGGTGCCGCAGTGCCTGGTGGTGCTGAGCAAGATCGACCGGGTCACGCCACAACGCCTGGCCGCCGCGCAGGCCGAGGTGGCCGTGCTGCTGGCCGGCGGCCCGTATGCCGATGCCCCGGTGCTGCCGGTGGCCACACCCACGGGCGCCGGCCTGACCGCGCTGCGTGCGCACTTGCACCGGCTGCAGCAGGCACTGTTTGCGCAGCCGCACACTGCCGACCAGGCCGACCAGGCCGACCAGGCCGACCAGGCCGACCCGGGCCAGGCCCACCAGCCCCGGCATTTCCGGCTGGTGGTGGACCGCAGCTTTGTGCAAGCCGGCGCCGGCCGCATCGTCACTGGCGCGGTGCGGTCAGGCCGGGTGCAGGTGGGGGATGCGCTGCTGCTGTCGCCGCACGGCACACCGGTGCGGGTGCGGGGCCTGCAGCTGCAGCACCACGCCGCCAACCACGCCGTGGCCGGCCAGCGCTGCGCCCTCAACCTTGCCGGCGCGGCGCTGCCCGGCGCACCGCCGCAGCGTGGTGACTGGCTGCTGGCACCGGCGGCGCACGCCCCCACCAGCCGGCTGGACGTGTGGCTGCACACCGTGCCGCCCACGCTGCAGGCCGGCGTGGCGCACGGCCAGCCGGCGCCCCGGCCGCTGGCCCACCGCAGCGCCCTGCAACTGCACCTGGGTGCGGCGGTGCTCAACGCCCGGCTGGCGTTGCTGGACAGCGCGGCGCTGCCACCCGGTGCCAGCGGCCTGGCCCAACTGGTGCTGGACCGCCCGGTGGCCGCCTGCTGGGGCGACCGCTTCATCCTGCGTGACGGCGCCGCCGGCCACACCCTGGCCGGCGGCTGGGTGCTTGACCCCTTCGGGCCGGCGCGTGGCCGCTCGCGCCCCGAGCGGCTGGCCCGCCTGGTGGCCCAACAGCCAGCCGACGCCGCCAGCGCGCTGGCCAGCCTGCTGGCCTTGTCACCGCAGGGGCTGGACCTGCAGCAATTTTTGCTGGCCCGCAATGTGGCGCCGGCGGCTGCCAGCACGCTGCTGGCCGGCATCGCGCTGCAAGTCATCACCACCCCCGGCGGTGGCGCCTGGGCCATCGCCACCACGCATTGGCTGGCGCTGGATGCACAACTGGGCAATGCGTTGGCCGCCCACCACGCCACCCGGCCCGACCATGCCGGCCCCAGCGAGGCCGAACTGGCCGCCACGCTGGGCCTGCGCAGCAGGCCCGTGCTGCTGCACGCCGTGCTGGCGGCGCGGCTGGCGGCCGGCACCGTGCTGCGGCGTGGCCTGCGCCACCACCTGCCTGGCCACCAGCCGGTGCTGCCAGATGCGGCACAAGCCCTGTTGGCCCGCATCACCCCACTGTTGCAAGCCGCCGGCTTGCGCCCGCCCATCGTGGGTGCGCTGGCCACGCAACTGGGCCTGCCGTTGCCCGCCTTGCTGGAGATGCTCAACAGCGCCCACCAACTGGGCCATCTGGTGCGACTGGCGCCCAACCGCTACTACCTGCCCGACACCCTGCACACGCTGGCCCGACACGCCCAAGACCTGGCGGCCGAGGCCCAGGCGGCGGCCGGCGTGGTGGACGCTGCTGCCACCCCTGCAGCGCCGGCCGGCTTCGATGCCGCCGCCTACCGCGATCGCACCGGCATCGGCCGCAACCTCACGGTGCAGGTGCTTGAATTTTTGGACCACGCCGGACTGACCCGTTTTGACGGCCGGCAGCGCCATTGGCGACAGTGAATGCGCACCCGTCGTGCTACCTTCAAACCACCCCGGAAGGGCCTCGTTGCCCGGTGGAGCGCCCGGTCTTCAACACCGGTGAGACGCGCCCAGCGTGTCTGGTGGGTTCGACTCCCACACCCTTCCGCCCTGTTTTTTCATGCCCGCACAAGCGGCCCCAACAGCGACCCGACCAGCGGCCGCAGGAGACCCATCCCATGACCACCCGCTCCGCCGCCACCGGCCTGCAACTGCGCACCCTCGTCACCCCGGCCGGCCGGCTGGAGATGTCGCTGCAGCGGGTCGATACCCCCGTGCCGGCCGATGACGAAGTGGTCGTCCGGGTCGAGGCCAGCCCGATCAACCCGTCCGACATCGGCCTGCTGTTTGGCGCCGCTGACCTGAGCACCGCCAGCGCTGGTGGCACGGCCGATGCACCGCTGTTCAGCGCCACCATCCCGCAGCGGGCGATGCAGGCCATGGCCGGCCGGCTGGGCCAGTCGCTGCCCGCCGGCAACGAGGGTGCCGGCACGGTGGTGGAGGCCGGTGCATCCCCCGCCGCGCAAGCCCTGCTGGGCCGCACGGTGGCGGCCATCCCGGGCGCGATGTACAGCCAGTACCGGGTGGTCCAGGCCGCGCTGTGCCTGCCGCTGCCGGCCGGCACCAGCGCCGCCGAGGGCGCATCGTGCTTCGTCAACCCGCTCACCGCGCTGGGCATGACTGAAACCATGCGGCGTGAGGGCCACAAGGCGCTGGTACACACCGCAGCGGCGTCCAACCTGGGCCAGATGCTGAACAAGATCTGCCAGCAAGACGGCATTGCGCTGGTCAACATCGTGCGCCGGCCCGAGCAGGCGGCATTGCTGCGTGGCCTGGGTGCAGCGTGGGTGTGTGATGCCAGCGCGCCCAGCTTCATGGCCGACCTGACCGACGCGCTGGTGGCCACCGGCGCAACGCTTGCGTTTGACGCCACCGGCGGCGGCACGCTGGCCGGCCAGATCCTGAGCTGCATGGAGGCCGCCATCAGCCGCACGGCCACTGAATACAGCCGCTATGGCTCCGCCGTGCACAAGCAGGTGTATTTGTACGGCGGGCTGGACACCCGTCCCACCGAAATCAACCGCAACTTCGGTATGGCCTGGGGCGTGGGCGGCTGGCTGCTGTGGCCATTTTTGGGCCGCATCGGGCCGGCGGCGGCACAAGCGCTGCGCGAGCGCGTGGCGCGTGAGCTGAAAACCACCTTTGCCAGCCACTACGCCCGCACCGTCTCGCTGGCCGAGATGCTGCAGCCCGAGGTGGTGGCGGTGTACGGCCAGCGCAGCACCGGCACCAAGTTTTTGCTCAACCCGAATGCCACCCGCACGGCGGCCTGAACCACTGCCTGCGCCCGGCGCGCCGGCCTTCGTCCGATCCGACGATGGACGCTGGCTGCGCCGCTGCACACCATGCCGCGTCACCACCGCACTGGAGAAGCCCCATGTCTGACCCCCAAGCCGCCGTCCTGATCGAACGCCTGCCCGAGCACCTGCTGCTGGTCACCCTGAACCGGCCGGCGGCACGCAACGCCGTCAACGGCGACGTGGCCACGGGCCTGCAGGCGGCCATCGATGCGAGTGAGGCCGACGCCGACATCTGGGCCGTGATCCTCACCGGCACTGGCAGCGAGGCGTTTTGCGCCGGCGCTGACTTGAAAGCCGTGTCCAGTGGCCAGGGCCACACGCTGCGCACCGAGCGCAGCGGTTTTGCCGGCTTTGTGCATGCCCAGCGCAGCAAACCGTGGATTGCCGCGGTCAACGGCCCGGCGCTGGCCGGTGGTTGCGAGATTGCACTGGCCTGTGACCTGATCGTGGCCGTGCCGCAATCGCGCTTTGGCCTGCCTGAGGTCAAGCGTGGCCTGGTGGCTTCAGCTGGCGGCCTGTACCGCCTGCCGCGCGCCCTGCCACGCGCGCTGGCGCTGGAAATGATCCTGACCGGTGAGCCCATCAGCGCCGAGCGTGCGCTGCAACTGGGCCTGATCAACCAACTGGCCGAGCCGGCGTTGTTGCTGGCTGCGGCCCGCACACTGGCCGGGCGCATCACCGTCAACGCCCCGGTGGCGGTGCGCGAGAGCCTGGGCGTGGCACGCCGCGCGCTCGATTTGTCGGATGCCGAGCTGCAAGCCCTGTCCGCCCAGGCCCAGGGCCGGGTGATGGCCAGCGAGGATTTTCAGGAAGGCCCACGCGCTTTCATCGAAAAACGCGCACCACGCTGGACCGGACGCTGAGCGGGCGGCAGCGCCGGCAAGGCGCCGGCGCAGCGCCGCTGCACCCTCAAGCGCCCGGCATCCTGGGTGGGTGCAGCGCCACCTTGCTGGCCGTGCGCTTGCGCAGGCGGATGTTGATCATCTCCACGCCCAGCGAGAAGGCCATCGCAAAGTAGACGTAGCCCTTGGGCACATGGTGGCCAAAACCCTCGGCCACCAGCACCACGCCCACCACCACCAAAAAGGCCAGCGCCAGCATCTTGATGGTCGGGTGGTCGGACACAAAACGGCCGATGGGGCCGGCAAACAGCATCATCAGCGCCACCGACAACACCACCGCGCAGATCATGATGCGCACGTCGTCCACCATGCCCACGGCGGTGATGATGGAGTCGAGCGAGAACACCAGGTCGATGACCATGATCTGCAGGATCACGCTGGCAAAGGTGGCCGCCGCCTTGCCCACACCACCGTGCTGCTCGTCACCTTCAAGTGACTGGTGAATCTCGCTGGTGCTCTTCCAGATCAAAAACAGCCCGCCCAGGATCAGGATCAGGTCGCGCCCCGAGATGCCCTTGTTGGCCACCGGCAGGGTAAACAGTGGCTCCACCAGCCCGACCACCCAGGCCAGCACCAGCAGCAGGCCGATGCGCATGAACATGGCCATGAACAGGCCGACACGGCGCGCAACTTCTCGCCTGGCCGCCGGCAGCTTGTCCACCAGGATGGAGATGAAGATGATGTTGTCGATGCCCAGCACCAGCTCCAGCAGGGTCAGGGTGGCCAGGGCAATCCAGGCCTGTGGGTTGGCAAGCAAGTCCATCGTGGGTTCTTTCGGCTGAGCCTGGGCAAAAAAATGGCAGCCGGGTGGCTGCCAAGGATGGAACCGGACACGGCCAGAAGGTTCCGTTGCGCCCACAGCGTGTGCGCAACAGGCCCGGCCGGGCTTTAGCGCTCGGCGGCGACGAACTTCAGGCTGGTGCCGCCCTCGGCGGTGACGATCCAGTTTTTGCTGTCCCAGCCCACATCAGCGTTGCCGCTGACGATGAAGGGCATGTTGTAGCTGGCCTTGGGCAGCAGGCGGGTCACGTCAGCCAAGGTTTTGGGGTGGCTGGCGGTGAAGCTGGTCATGCCAAACCAGTTGCCGGTGGTCCAGCTGGTCTCGATGCGGCGCTGTGAGAAATCGGCCAACTGGGTCATGGTGTACCAGTTGAACTGGTTCTTGTCCTGCAGCTTGTCGGCCCGTGTCAGCAAGGCGTTGATGGGCTTCAAGTGGTCGGCCGCACCAGGGGGATGGTTGTAAAACATGCGGTTGGTGCGGTGGTTGACGG
>JANPOW010000041.1:0-13266 GCA_031428185.1 Betaproteobacteria bacterium
AACATTCACAGTTTTGCCTGCCGGCGGCCACCCGTCCCCCCGCCCTTCCCGCCGGCGGGAAGGGAGCGAGTCGCCCCCTGCCGTCAGCCCCGGCATGTGACTGTTGCGTTCCACAGGAAACGACGAGGGGCCCATGGGTGCTCACCAAGAGGAATCAGAAACGTCCCGTCGTCGAAACTTGAGCCGGCTTTGACGACACTCACGGTGTCACGGCCAATTTCGATGTCGCGGAACTCCTCCAGTTCGTACTCGGGCTTGGCAAGTAGCGCCTGGCCTCGCCACAGGTCACCGATGCGAAGCAGCATCGTCGCTCCCACCGACACGTAGCGATGCCCCTGTTGGGCATCAGCGCCAGTAGCTGCGGGGGAAAGTAGCCAAGCGCCGTCGGTGATGCGGGCAGGATCGGCGATTCGGGGAAAGGTGGACCCGCACGGAAGGCTGCGCGCTTCTGGCAGAACGGTCCGGATAGTCGACTGGGCCAAACCAATCTACGCGCCAGATCGCCTCTCCCGGGGGGAAAACGGAAATCCGGAGGTCAGGAAGTCGATCACTCGCCTGATGCATCTACCTCGTAACCTTCAAATTTGACTTCTGATTTTTCTCGATTACTTGTGACTTTTCACGTTATCTTTTGACTCACCATACCCACACCCGCGCCGGCGGCCTGTTTGTCGGCGTGGTAGCTGCTGCGCACCATGGCGCCCACGGTGGCCTGGCTGAAGCCCATCTGCACCGCCTCGGCCTCAAACATCTTGAAGGTGTCGGGGTGCACATAACGCTTGACCGGCAGGTGGTGGCCTGAGGGCGCCAAGTATTGGCCGATGGTGAGCATGTCGATGTCATGGGCGCGCATGTCGCGCATCACCGCCAGTATCTCGTCGTCGGTCTCACCCAAGCCCACCATCAGGCCGCTTTTGGTGGGCACATTGGGGTGCAGGGCCTTGAACTTTTTGAGCAGGTTCAGGCTGAACTGGTAGTCGCTGCCGGGGCGTGCTTCTTTGTACAGGCGCGGCGCGGTCTCGAGGTTGTGGTTCATCACATCGGGCGGCGCGGCTTTCAGGATCGCCAGCGCACGGTCATCGCGGCCGCGGAAATCGGGCACCAAAATCTCGATGCGGGTGGCGGGGGACTGCGCCCGCACCTGCTGGATGCACTGCACAAAATGGCCAGCGCCGCCGTCACGCAGATCATCCCGGTCGACGCTGGTGATGACCACGTATTTCAGCTTCAAGGCGGCAATGGTCTTGGCCAGGTTGGCCGGCTCGTCGGCATCCAATGGGTCGGGCCGGCCGTGGCCCACGTCGCAGAACGGGCAGCGCCGGGTGCACTTGTCGCCCATGATCATGAAGGTGGCGGTGCCCATGCCAAAACATTCACCGATGTTGGGGCAAGACGCCTCCTCGCACACGGTGTGCAGCTTGTGCTGACGCAGGATGCTTTTGATCTCGTAGAAGCGGGTGCTGGGGCTGCCGGCCTTGACGCGGATCCAGTCGGGTTTTTTCAGGGTTTCGGCGGCCACCACCTTGATGGGGATGCGCGCCGTCTTGGCCTGGGCTTTTTGCTTGGCAGTGGCGTCGTAGTCAGCTGCCGGCTGGGCCTGGTGAACAGTGTTTTGGGTGGCCATGGGGGTGCGCGCTGCGGCGGTTTGGATCAGGCGGTGAGTTGCGCTGCCAGGCGCTCGCCGAGTTGTTGGGCCACAGTGGCCCAGTTGGTACAGACACCGATTTTAGCGAGGTCCACTGTTTGCAGGCCGGCGTAGCCGCAGGGGTTGATGCCGGCAAACGGCGCCAGGTCCATCGCCACGTTCAGTGCCAGGCCGTGGTAGGTGCAATGCCGGCTGACCTTGATGCCCAGCGCCGCCACCTTGCCCAGGCCGGCAAACGGGTCGCCGCCCGGCGCCGGGCCGGTGAGCGCGGCATGGTTGCCCGGGTCGGCCAGGCGCACGTAGATGCCCGGTGCACCCGCCACCCGGTGGCCGGTGACGTGGTGCATGGCCAGCACCTTGAGCACCGCGTTTTCCAGCCGGTAGACGTATTCCTTGACGTAAATGCCCAGCCGTTTCAGGTCGATCAGCGGATAGGCCACCACCTGGCCGGGGCCGTGGTAGGTCACCTGCCCGCCTCGGTTGCTGCCCACCACCGGGATGTTGCCGGCCTGCAGCAGGTGCTCGGGCTTGCCGGCCAGGCCCTGGGTGTAGACCGGCTCGTGCTCGACCAGCCAAATCTCGTCGGGCGTATCGGCGCTGCGGTGTTCAGTGAACTCACGCATGGCCTGCACGGTGGCGGCGTAGGGCTGGAGGCCCAAGGTCAGGATGTGCATCGCTGGCTTTGCCGCAGCACCGGCCGCGCCGCTACAGCACCACCTTGACCAGCGGATGTGCGCTCAGCGTGCGGTACAGCGCATCGAGCTGTTCGCGGCTGGTGGCGGTGATGGTGATGGTGAGGCCCAGGTATTTGCCGCTGCTGCTGGGGCGCTGCTCGACGCTGCTGTGGTCAAAGCCGGGGTCGAACTGGCGGGCCACCGACACCACCGCGTCAAGAAAACCGTCGACATATGCACCCATCACCTTGATGGGAAAGGCGCTGGGGTAGGTGATCAGCGATTGCTCGGGGGGGATGTCGGGTGGGCGATCAATCATGGTGCGGCAGATGGGGGCACAGGTGGTGGGTGCAAGCTGCGGCGTCGCAGCCGGTGCTTGTCAGGTGGCTGGCGCTGGCGGGTGGCTCAGATGGATCGCTCAGATGGATTGCTCGGCCTTGGCCTGCTGGTAGGCCTCGTACAAGCGCGCATAGACCGGCCCGGGCTTGCCGCGCAGCGCGCCGTGGCCCACGCCCTGGTTGTCCAGCCGGGTGATGGGCAGCACCTCTTTGGTGGCTGAGCTGAGCATCAGCTCATCAGCCGCAAACACATCGGCCTCGGCGATGGGCCGCAGGTTGTAGGCAATGCCCACCTCCTGGCACAGCTCGGCCAGCAGGTTGTAGCGGATGCCTTCCAGCACATGCTCGCCTTTGGGTGGGCCCAACAGCGCGCCCTCATGCACCACCCAGACGTTGCTGCCCGAGCCTTCGGTCAGCCAGCCGTCACGGAACATCACGGTCTCGGCGGCGCCGTGGTCGGCCGACATCTGGCGCGCCAGCACATTGCCCAGCAGCGAGATGCTTTTGATGTCGCCGCGCTCCCAGCGGAAATCCCGCGCGGTGGTACAGGCCACACCCTGGTGGCGCTGCTCGGCCGACGGCGGCTTCATCGCGCTGGTCATGCCAAACACGGTGGGCGTGATGCCCTCGGGCATGACATGGTCACGCAGCGCCACACCCCGGGTGACTTGGAGGTAGACCAACTGGTCGTCTGCCGCGTGGGCGGCCACCAGTTGGCGCACCAGCGCCAGCCAGCCATCACGGCTGTGCGGGTTGGCGATGCGCACTTTGCCCAGGCTGCGCGCCAGGCGGGCCATGTGCTCATCAAAGCGGAACAGGCGCCGGCCGTAGACCGGGATCACCTCATAAATGCCGTCGCCGAAGATGAAGCCCCGGTCCAGCACCGACACCTTGGCGTCGCACAGCGGCAGGGTCTGGCCGTTCAGGTGGCACAGCGTGTCGGGAAGCAGCGTCATGGTGGCCCCAGCAGGTTTGGCTTGCCAGCTTAGCGGATGGATGCCACCCGCAGGCTTGATCTGGGTCGGCTGCCGGCGCCGCGCTGGCAGCGCCGCGCAACCCGCCTACTTGATCCAGAGCCGGATCGAGTCCCAGGCCCGGCCCAGCAAACCGGCTTGCGCCACCGGCTCCAGCACCAGCAGCGGCACATTGGCGATGCGGCTGCCGGCGGCGGTGCTCACCTCCAGCGTGCCAACACGTTGGCCCTGGGCCAGCGGGGCCACCAGCGGGTCGGTGCGCGAGATGGTGGTCTTGAGCTTGTCGCCCTCGCCTTTGGGCACGGCCACCACCACGGCACGGTCAGCGCCCAGGCCGGCGCTGGCTTTTTCGCCTTTCCACACCGGCACTTGGATGACGGCTTTGCCGGCCTCAAACAAGCGCACCGCGTCCCAGGCGGTGTAGCCCCAGTTCAGCAGCTTCTGGCTCTCACTCGCGCGTCCTTCTCGTGATGTGGCGCCCATCACCACGCTGAGCAGGCGGCGCTTGCCGTTGGGCAGATCACGCACTGCGCTGGTCACCAGGCAGTAACCGGCGGCGTCGGTGTAGCCGGTTTTCATGCCGTCCACCGCCGGGTCACGGCCCAGCAGCATGTTGCGGTTGTCTTGCTTGATGCTGTTGAAGGTGTAGTTGCGCAGCGCGTAGTAGGCGGCGTATTGCTCGGGGAAGTCCCGCACCACATGGGCGGCGATGGCGCCCAGATCACGTGCCGAGCTGTAGTGGCCGGGCTCGGTCAGGCCGGTGACGTTTTTGAACTGGGTGTTCTTCAGGCCCCAGGCCCCGGTCTGGCGGTTCATCATGGCAACGAACCCGTCCAGCGATCCGGCCACACCCTCGGCCAGCGCCACGGCCGCGTCATTACCCGAGACAACGATCATGCCGCGCAGCAGCTCGTCCACCGTGGGGGTCATCTTGGGGTCGATGAACATCAGTGAGCCACCACCCTTGCGCTCACCCCAGGCGCGCAGCGACACCGGCAGGGTTTGGGTCAGAGCCAACTTCTTGGCCTTGAGCGCGTCAAATACCAGCCAGGCAGTCATCAGCTTGGTCAGGGATGCGGGGTCGGCCTGGGTGTCGGCGGCGCGCTCGGCCAGCACCTGGTCGCTGCTGATGTCCAGCAGCAAATAGCTTTTGGCCGCCACCTCGGGCGGCTGCGGGGCTTGCGCCAGGGCGGTGGTGAGGGTGGCGCAGGCCAGGGCAAAAACAAGCAGTCGTTTCATCGGGGTCCGGGGTTCAGCAGGAAATGGAATGGGCGCTGTGGGTGCGTGGGCGGCCAACCTGGGCGCCACAGCAGCAAGCCGTCAGGCCTTGTGCCAGGCTTGCACCACCTGGCTTTTGAGCAATGGCAACTGGCCGTGGAAGAAGTGGCCCACACCGGGCAGCACCAACACCGGCAACACCTGGGGCCTGGCCCAGTCCAGCGTGGCTTGCAGCGGCACCACGTCGTCGGCCTCACCGTGGATGACCAGGGTGTCGGGTGCCACGGTGGCCGGCATCTCGAAGCGGCTGGTGGCAGGGCCCACCAGCACCAGCCGCTGCACCGGCGCGTTGGCCGCCAGGCGGGCAGCGGCCTGGGCCGCCACATAAGCACCAAATGAGAAACCACCCAACGCCAGCGGCAGGCCGGGCGCGGCAGCGCGCTGGGCCTGGATCACCGCCAGCGCGTCATCGATCTCGCCCTGGCCGGCATCCCAACTGCCCGCCGACCCACCCACGCCCCGGAAGTTGAAGCGCACCGCCCGGTAGCCCAGCTGCAAAAAAGCCCGGGCCAGCGTCTGCACCACCTTGTTGTCCAGCGTGCCGCCAAATTGCGGGTGCGGGTGGCACAGCACCGCCACACCGCGCAGCGCTGCACCGGCCGCCAGCACCGGCTCGTCGATGGCGCACTCAATCAGCCCGACCGGGCCGGGCACGGTGGTGCGAGCGCCCATCGGCGTCACAAATCGCCCCATGTCTTGCCCAGCAGACGCCGTGCAACCGGCAACGGCTGGCCACTGGCCGCGCCCCCTGGGGGGCTGCGGCTGGGCAAGGACGCCGCAGGCGCTACGGGCGGGGTAAATCTCACCGCCCAACGTCCGGCGCCAGGCGCAGCCGCTCTACCGGCTTGCCGTGTTTGAGGTGCGACTCGACGATCTCGTCGATGTCGCTGGCATCCACAAAGGTGTACCAGGTCTCGTCCGGGTAGACCACCACCACGGGCCCGCCGGCGCAGCGGTCCAGGCAGCCGGCCTTGTTGACCCGCACCCCGCCCACCCCCGCCAGGCCCTCGGCCTTGACGCGCTTCTTGCAGTGGTCAAACGCCGCCTGCGCGCCTTGCTGGCTGCAGCAAGCCTCACCGTTGGTGCGCTGGTTGAGGCAAAAAAAGATGTGGTGGCTGTAGTAACTCATGGCGGCCGGATTGTAGAGAGGCCGGGCAAACCCTGAGTTGATCGCCGGGTGTCACCTGGCCCCCAGCCGCCCCAGCAACCACAGCAGCGCGGCATACGGCCACAACCAGCCCACCCACTGCGCCAGGCCGTGAAAGCGCACAAAACGGCCTTGCTCCCAGCCTTGCAGGCTTTGCGCAAAGTAGGGGTCGGTGGGCGCCAGGTGCACCAGCACCACCAGGCCGGTCAGCGCCACCAGGGCCAGCCCACCGGCCAGGCGTGGCGCCAGCCACATGCAGGCCAGCGCCAGCAGCAGGCCAGCGGCCAATGACGCGGTCACGCCCGGCGTGCGCCAGCCCAGCGCATGGTCGGGGCCAAAATTGAGCACCGTGGACAACGTGGTGGCCGCCACCGCCACTGCCAGCGCACCCAGCGCCAGGCCGGCACGGCGCCAACCCGGCCGCGCTGCGGCAAACGCCAGCAGGCAAGGCGACAACAAGCCCAGCGCCACCGCCAGGCCCTCAACCAGTGGTGACAGCGGGGGCGCAGCGGCGCCCGGTGTTGCGGCCAACCAGCCCGCCAGCGGCTCAGCCCACGGCACACCGGCCAGCCCGGCCGTGCCCAGGCCACGCAGTGCGCCACCCACCTGGCCCAGGCCCAGCGGCACCGGGGTGGGAAACAACAACGCCACCGGCCACAGGACCAGCAAGGCCAGCGCACCGCCGTTGCCACGGCCCAACCAGCGCTCGCGGGTGGTTTGCCAGCGCCGCAGCAGCCCCAAGCGCTGCGCCAGCAGGCCCACCAGCGCGCCAAGCGCCGCACCCGCCGCATTCAGCACCCAGTCCAGGGCGGATGGCACACGCTGCGGCAACAGGTGCTGGGTCAGCTCCATCGCATACGACAGGCCAGAGCCGCCCAGCAGCGCACTGGCCAGCGCTGCCGGCAGGGCCACCCCGTGGCGCAGGCGGGCCACGCAGACCAGCAAGCCCAGCGGCGCATAGGCCAGCAGGTTGCTGGTGATGTCGAAGGGGATGAAGTAGCGCGGCCAGGGCAGGCGCAGCAGATCCCAGACGGCCAGGCCGGCCGGCCAATGCCAGCCAGTGAACGGAAACAGGCTGGCGTAGACGATCAGCGCCACCCAGGCCCATGCCAGCGGCACAGCCGAACTGCGGTCGGCTGCCGGATACCGAGCGCCCGTGCGCGGCATTGGGCCGGATTCGGTGGTGGCTGCTGGTGCAGGATGGGCTGCGGCCAGGCCTAAAACGGCTTGACCACAGCCAGCACCACGATGGCGGCAAACAGCAGCACCACCACCTCATTGAAGACCCGGAACCAGCGGTGGCTGCGCCGGTTGCTGAACTGCTCAAACCGGCGCAGATGGCCACGGCACAGGTGCAGATAAGCCACCGCCAAGACCACCAGCAACAACTTGGCGTGCAACCAGTAGGTGCCCGAAAACCGGGCGGCGCCAAAACCGAACCAAAGCCAAAAACCCAATGCCAAGGCCACCAGCATCAGCACATTGGCAAAACGGTACAACTTGCGGCCCATCAGCAGCAGGCGCTCGCGCTCGGCATGGCTGTCCTGGGGCACCATCGCCAGATTGACCAAGATGCGAGGCAGGTAAAACAGGCCCGCAAACCAGCTTGCGACAAACACGATGTGGAGGGCTTTGATCCAGAGGTAAGTCATGGGCTCGAATTGTCAAGCGCCAAAAAAAGAACCCCGGCCACTGGGGCCGGGGCGGTAAGCCGTTGCGCAAAAAAAGCACGCCAGCACCTGCTCAGGGAGGAAAAGCAGGGAATGCCGGCTTCACAGCCAACACTCAGTAACAATATTAGCAGATGGCCCTCCACAAGAAATAGGAGAACCGAGGTAGACACAGCACAACAATTTGTGCGTCAAGCCCGGCCAGCGACGCCGCAGCGGCCTGTTCAACATCACCTTGCAAGGACCACTTTTGAGATGGCCACGCCACGCTTTTCCGCCCCACCCGCCGCCTTCCCCGCCAGCCGGCCGCGCCGCCTACGGCGCGACGCCTTTACCCGCGACCTGGTGCGCGAGCACCGGCTGCACCCCAGCGACCTGATTTTTCCGGTGTTTGTGCAAGACGGCCACGGCCTGCGCCATGACGTGCCCAGCATGCCCGGCGTACAGCGCCTGTCCATCGACCAACTGCTGCCCCTGGCCGAGCAATGTGTGGCGCTGGGCGTGCCGGTGATGGCGCTGTTCCCGGTGATCGATGCCCGCCTCAAAACGCCCGATGGCATCGAAGCGACCAACCCCGACGGCCTGGTGCCACGCGCGGTGCGGGCCATCAAAGACCGCTTCCCCGGCCTGGGCCTGCTGACCGATGTGGCGCTGGACCCGTTCACCTCACACGGCCAAGATGGCCTGCTGGACAGCAGCGGCTACATCCTGAACGACGTGACGGTGGCCATGCTGAGCGCCCAGGCGCTGGTGCAGGCCCAGGCCGGTGTGGACATCGTGGCCCCCAGCGACATGATGGACGGCAGGATCGGCGCCATCCGCGCAGCACTTGAGGGCGCCGGCCTCATCCACACGCAGATCATGGCCTACAGCGCCAAGTACGCCAGCGCGTTTTACGGCCCGTTCCGCGACGCCGTGGGCTCGGCCGGCAATCTGGGCAAAAGCGACAAAAAAACCTACCAGATAGACCCCGGCAACAGCGACGAAGCGCTGCGCGAAGTGGCGCTGGACATCGCCGAGGGCGCCGACATGGTGATGGTCAAACCCGGTATGCCCTACCTGGACATCGTGCGCCGGGTCAAGGATGAATTTGGTGTGCCCACCTTTGCCTACCAGGTGAGCGGTGAATACGCGATGCTCAAGGCCGCCGCCGCCAACGGCTGGCTGGACCACGACGCGGTGATGATGGAATCCCTGCTGGCCTTCAAACGCGCCGGGGCGGACGGCGTGCTGACCTACTTTGCGCTGGATGCGGCGCGGTTGTTGCGGCACGGGTGAAGGCGTCAGCGTCGTCGCCCCCGATAAGGCCTTATTTAGGCCGTCGCGTCGCGATTCATGGTCATAGGGTGCGCTTTTCAAGCGGAGTCACTGCATGGACATAGCGATCCACCAACTGAAGTCAGGCCTGTCGCGCTACCTGCAGCAGGTGCGGGACGGCCAGGAATTGACAGTGACCTCGCACAACAAGCCGGTGGCACGCATCGTCGGCGTGCCGGCGCTGGGACCGGGTGGTCTGCGCACGCTGCTCGCCACGGGCGCCGCCCAGTGGAGCGGGCGCAAGCCGGCACTGCTGCCTCCGCTGGTCTTGCCCGATGCGCCGGCTGGCCTGCGGTCGCTGGCTGACATGGTGATCGAGGACCGCAGTTGATCCTGTACTGCGACACGTCAGCGCTGCTCAAGCTCTACATCGCCGAACCTGGCGCGGACCAGCTGGCCAAGCAGGCTGCGGCTTGTGATGTGCTGGCGGTCAACCGCATTGCCTGGGTCGAAGCGCATGCCGCATTCGCACGCCGCACCCGGGAGCAACCGGCAGCGGCCAACCAACTGGACATGGCCAGGCAGCGGCTTGCTGCGCAGTGGCCTGATTTCCTCACGCTGGAATTGACAGCGGCACTGGCCGCGCAAGCTGCGCGCTACGCCGATGTATTTGCTTTGCGTGCTGATGACAGCGTGCAACTCGCCTGCGCGCAGGGGCTGCAAGCGGCACAGGCCGACCCGGTGGTGTTTGCCTGCTTTGACCTGCGCTTGAACCGGGCAGCGGCAACCTTGGGGTTGGCAACACTGAGCTGACTGCCAGCACATGCCACAGGCCACACCCGAGCCACGGCTGATCGTCGCCAGAACGGCGTCCTGTCGTGACGACGCCGAGCGGCTTGAACAACGCCCCATCCGGGGGTGGTCCACCACCGATGCCTACGTTCTGCTGGGCGAGCCGGGCGGCGGCAAGACGACAGCCTTCCTGGCCGAGAAGGCTGCTGCAGGCGACTCGGGCGTGTATGTCCGGGCACGCGACCTGATCAACGCGCCACAACCCGACTGGCGCGACAAAACACTGTTCATCGACGCCCTGGATGTGGTGCGAGCCGGCGCCGGGACACCGATGGCCGCCATCGACGACCTTGTCAAAACACTGGGCATGCTGGGCAAACCACGCTTTCGGCTGGCCTGCCGCGAGGCCGAGTGGCTGCGCTCGGACCGGGCTGCGCTGGAAGCAGTGGCGCCGGGTGGTCACGTCAGTGTGTTGCAGTTGGATGCGTTGACCGAAGCCGACCAAGATGCGCTGTTGTCGGACCGTGGCGTTATCCATCCCGATTGGTTCCGATTGCAGGCGCAGCACAACGGTGTGGACGCCTTCCTCAATAACCCGCTGCTGCTGGACATGCTGACAAAGGCGGTGGCGGCGGGGCAGGATTGGCCGACCCGGCGCGAAACACTGTTCAGAAACGCCTGCCGACAAATGGCGGACGAGCATGACGACACGATGCGCGACGCCACGCACAGGCGGCAAGCGCCGATTGACAGCGTTCTGCACGACGCCGGCCTGCTGTGCGCGCTACACCTGTTGGCCGATGTGAGCGGCTTTACGGCCTACGCCGTCGGGTCAGCGGATGTGCAAGCCGGACCAATGGCGCTCACCGCGTTGCCAACAGCGCTGGGGCTGCGCGATGCCGCCGCAACACTGAAGTCCAAACTCTTTGTCACTGAAGCCGGGCACGTCGAGCCGCGCCACCGCAGCATCGCGTCTTATTTGGCTGCCACTGTGCTGGCGGCCCGGATCGACTGCGACCTGTTGCCAGTCAACCGCGTGCTGGCTTGGATCAGCGGCACCGATGGTGGCATCGTGGAGCCGCTGCGCGAATTGGCGGCTTGGCTGGGGGCGCTATCGGCCAAAGCCCGGTCGGCACTGATTGCCTGTGACCCGCTGGGTTGCTTGCTTTACGGCGATGCCCAGGCGATGGGTACTGAGGATCGCCGTGCTTTGTTGGCCGCCTTGCGCAGCGCGGCAGACGCACACCCCCGTTTCCGTTACGCCGGCGTCGAATGGGGACACATTCCAGAGCAACCTTTCGGCGTGCTGGCGGTGCAGGCACTGCTGCCTGACCTGCTGGCAGTCCTGACCGACCCAGACCGCAGCGCCGCGCATCAAGCCCACCTGGATTGCGTGCTCGACGGTCTGCGCTATGGCGACAAGCTGCCTACCCTCCTGGCACCTCTGCTGTCCATCGTCCGCGACACCAGCGACAACGAAGGCAACCGCGTCGCCGCCCTGCAGGCCTGGCTGGTCACTGCGGGCGCTGGGCATTCGCAAGCGGTCGCGCTGCTGGCAGACCTGCAATCGGGCACCGTTGCCGATCCGAACGACCGCATGCTGGGGCACTTGCTGCTGGCGATGTACTCCGCGCACCTGAGCGTGACCGAGGTGATGCGGTAGTTCAAGCTGCGCCCGCAGAACACAAACTTTGGGATGTACGGGCATTTCTGGGCGGACACGCTGATCACCAGCACGCCAACGAACCAGCATGGCACTCTGGCAGACGGGTTGGTCGCGCTGCAGTTGGACAAACGCAGCGTCACGGCGGACTACTCAGCCGCCCACTGGCTGCTGCAAATCATCGTGGCGGCGTTGCAGGCGCATGGTGTAACTGCGCCAGCAGCGCAGCTGGTGGACTGGCTGGAACTGGGGTTGGATGAACATGACTGGCCGCTGGACAAGCACGATCAGCAGGCTGCAGCAATACGCAACTGGCTTGAGCACAACCCGGCAGCGCTCGAGCGCGCATACCGACACGTTGTGGCCAGGATCGATATCGGTGACGCGGCAGTTGACCGCGCTGCGCTGCGGCGCTGCGGCGCTGCGGCGCGGTCCTGCATGGTGCTCGCGTCCCTTCCGGGTGGCCGCAGGTCCAGCTGGACATCGCCTCGAATGCACGCTCCGCTGTCATCGCAGAAGACGCATTTGTATCGGCTGCCGGCACTGCGCTGCGGGGTCATGGCCAGTTCGGCATCACGCGCCGGGAGATCGTCGCCTGGCTGGCTGGCAATGCAACCCGCTGGCCACAAGCAAAGGATTGGCTGGTGGCCCTGAAAGTCAGCCGCGCCAAATATCAACGCCAGGAATTGCAGCGCCTTCGGCGCGACGCAGCCGACAAGCTTCACCGCGAGCGGCGGCAGCGACAGGCTTTCCTGCAGGACCTTCAATGCCTGACCACCGGGCAACGACCCAGTGACTGGTTCGTTGCACAAGTCAGCAGGGCATACCGCCCACAAGAATCTCGGCCTGCGCAGGCTGAATCCACTGGCGCCGTCATCGCCGTTCAGCAGCATTTGCTTTGCAACCATGACGACGCACAGGCAGCGGTTGCCGCCGTTCGCGCCGTGCTGCAGCGTGACGACCTGCCCGATGTGGCCGCCATCTTGGCCACGTTTCACGGCGGCCACTTTTATCTGCAGTCAGCCTGCCTTTTGGCCGCCGACCTGGCCGCGACAGACGATTCCGCAGCCCCGCTTGGCTGGAACGATGGTTTAGGCCGCCGTCTCGTTGCGTTTCATCTCGTCGCGCAGAGAGGCCGCCCAGACTGGTTCGCCACCTTGGCCCGGCAACGTCCAGCCTTGGTCGCTGAGGTGGTTCTGGCGCATGCGCTGCCACTGATGCCTGGCCGAGGCCGCTGGCCAGGCGGTTTGCTCCGGGACTTGTACCGCGATGAGCACTTTGCACCTGTCGCCCTGCTGGTGCTGCCGCCATTACTGGCCGCACTGCCGCACCGCCTGCCACCGCAGCGGGTGTTTGACGTCGGCGTGGCGCTGATCAATGCGGCGCAGCGCCACATGAGCGCCGACGATGTGCAAGCCATCGCGGCGCAACGCCGTGCGATGCCGGTGCCTGGTGCCATTGACAGTACCCAGTGGATGGCCTGGACTTTGGTTGCCGCCCGGCACGCACCGCGCCAGCGGCTTCGCGATCTGGCGCTGTGTGTTGGCGGCAGCAAGGTGCGCTGGCAGCGGCTGGTGCAACTGCTGAACACCGTGTCGCGCGCAGGTCTGGACCTGATGTTGCCGGTGGCGGCATTGGCCGGGTTGATGACCTTGGTGGGGCCGCAGGCCAGCACCGACCGAATCTCGACCGCAAGTGGGCGGCATACACGCGACAGCGCGGGCAGCCTTGCTGGTCGATCTGCTGGCTGACGCGCAGCGTGATTGGCGAGGCCGTGAGGGGCGGCAGCTGGAGGTTTTCTGGTGTGATCCAGTTCAGCAGCAAAGGC
>JANPOW010000042.1:0-4882 GCA_031428185.1 Betaproteobacteria bacterium
GCTACACCAACTTCATCGAGCCCGATGTGCCCATTGCCGATGTGGGCACCCCCACCTGGGACGGCCTGCCGCTGGTGCGCTATTTGTCGCTGTTGGACATGCTCAATCCGATGCACCGGCTGTGGAGCGACGGCCGCTGGAACAAGCTGACCGTGGCCCACGGCTGCTACTGGAAAAAGTGCAGCTTTTGTGATGTGAGCCTGGACTACATCTCACGCTTCGAGACCACCACGGCCGAGGCGCTGGTGGACCGCATCGAAGCAATCGTGGCCGAGACCGGCCAGACCGGCTTTCATTTTGTCGACGAAGCCGCACCACCCAAGGCCTTGAAAAGCCTGGCCGCTGAGCTGCAGCGGCGCGGCACCACCATCAGCTGGTGGGGCAATATCCGCTTCGAGAAATCCTTCACCCCGGGCCTGTGCCAGCAGTTGGCCGACAGCGGCTGCATCGCCATCTCGGGTGGGCTGGAGGTGGCCAGCGACCGGCTGCTCACACTGATGAAAAAAGGCGTGTCGGTAGACCAGGTGGCGCGGGTGACCAAAGGCTTTGCAGACGCCGGCATCCTGGTGCATGCCTACCTGATGTATGGCTTCCCCACCCAGACGGTGCAGGACACGGTGGACGCGCTGGAATACGTGCGCCAGTTGTTTGAGCATGGCTGCATCCAGAGCGGCTTTTTTCACCGCTTTGCCTGCACCGTGCATTCCCCCGTGGGGCAAGACCCTGCCGCCTACGGCGTCACGCTGCAGCCTTTGAATGGCGGCCAGCCGGTCACATTCGCCAAGAATGACATCGGCTTTACCGACCCCACGGGCACCGACCATGACGCCCTCGGTGCGGGCCTGAAAAAAGCCGTCTACAACTACATGCACGGCATCGGGCTGGACGCCGATGTGCGGCAGTGGTGGGACATCCCCGTGCCCAAGGCCCGGGTGGCGCGCAACCGCATCGCGCGGGCACTGGCCATGCCGGATTGAGCGCTGCTTGCCGCGCCACCTGATCGCTGTTTGATCCCCAATCCAGCGCAGCCCTCCCCCCAGAACCGCAGGCCCGCTCGGCACTGCCCATGACTACATTGGCCGCAGCCCGGGACACGCCACAGCGGCCCGGCCACTGCACAGTGCCACGGAGGTCATCATGGGATGGAGTGCCTGGATACCGATGGGGTCCCCGGCGGGTGGGTTTTTGGGCCGGCCGGCCACCATCTGCCGCAACCCTGCGGTCACCAACGTCTACGCCCGAGGCGCTGACAACCGGCTGTGGCAGCGCGCCTACTGGAACGGCGTGTGGGGCATATGGGCACCGCACAACGACGGTGGCGTGCTGGCATCGGCACCGGCGCTGGGCTCGATGGGGCCTGAGCATGAGCATGTGTTTGTGCGCGGCACAGACGGCCAGGTGTTCCAGAAATGGTGGAGCAATACCACCGGCTGGAGCGGCTGGATCGCGCTGGGCCAGCCCACGCCCGGCCTGATCGGCGGGCCGGCCACCATCTCGCGCAACAGCAGCGTGTGCAACATCTACGTGCGTGGTGCTGACAACGCGCTGTGGCAGAGGGCTTACTTTGATGGCGCGTGGCACCCGTGGGCGCGGCACGGTGATGGCGGGGTGCTGGTGTCTGAGCCCGCACTGGGATCGATGGGGCCCAACCACGAGCATGTGTTTGTCAAAGGCAGTGACGGCCAGTTGTGGCAAAAGTGGTGGTCGGGCGGCACCGGCTGGAGCGGCTGGGCGCCGCTGGGTGCGCCGGCTGGTGGCTTCAGCGGCAACCCCAACACCATCTCGCGCAACAACGGTGTGTGCAATGTCTATGTGCGGGGCAATGATGGCGCCTTGTGGCAGCGTGGGTTCTGGGGCGGCACCTGGCATGCCTGGCAGCGCCACGATGACGGCGCTGTGCTGGCTGACGACCCCGCCACCAGCCACCGCGGCCCCGACCACGAGCAGGTGTTTGTGCGTGGCACCGACGCCCAGGTGTGGCACAAATGGTGGGTGCCGCAACTGCCCACCGTGGACATCAACCTGATCGCAGTGGGGCGTGACCGCTTCAGCACCGCGCAGATCGACCAGATGCTCAACTCCACCACAGGCGCGCGCCAAATTTATGCCCAGGCCGGCCTGAACATCGGCGTGGTGCGGCGCTACGCCATCAGCGCGGCGCAGGCCGGCGCGCTGGAGATCATCGACAGCGAGGCCGAGGCACGCCAGCTCAGCAACGACTGGACCGTGCCCAACCACGCGCTGGATGTGTTTGTCGTCAAGTCGCTCAACGGCGCCGATGGCTGGTCGGCCGTGGGTGGCTCGTGCGACAAGAACGAGACCAGCGGCCGCATGACGGGCAGTGTGGTGTCACTCAACGGCAGCCTGGCCAACAGCAGCAATACCTTTGCGCATGAAATGGGCCACTACCTGGGTTTGCAGCACATCGCGGCGGCGGACAACTTCATCGGCAACAACGGTGCGTCCAACAGCAACACCAACATCTTTGACTGGCAGGGCAGCACGATGAAAGCGCACTGTTTTGTGTACTTCGCCTGAGCCGGCATCCACCGATCAGCCGCCCACCGGAGCAAGCCATGGCCACCACCAGCACCACCCTGTCCCCCCGCATCACTGAATTGCTGCGCACTGAGCACCGCGTCAGCCAAACCAAGTTGGGCAGCCTGGGGCCCAAAGACCTGGCCGACCTGCGCAGCGTGGCCGCCGGCCGCAGCCTGCCCGAGCAGCGGGTCAAGGCGCTGGGCCTGCTGGCCGCCACCGTTGATCGCAGCCAACCCAGCAGCAGCGTGATCACGGTGCTGCGCGCCGCCCTGGCCGACCGCAGCGCCAGCCCCGAGGTGCGTGCGGCCGGCGCCACCTGGCTGTCACGCAGCCAGGTCAAAGGTGCCGATACCGCCTTGCTGGCCAGCTTGGCAGTGGAGGACGAAGCCAGCGTGGCGCACAAGATCGTGGCCGGCCTGGCGCGCAGTGGTGGCGCCACCGCCATCAAACGCCTGGCCGCGCTGGCCGGCCGCCTGCCGGCTGGTGTGCAGCAACACGCCGCATTTGCCGCCGTGCTGCTGGCCTTCCGCTTTGGCTTGAAGGGCCACACACCGGCGCTGGCGGCCAGCAGTGAGCAGCTGCCTGCACCTGAGGCTGCAGCCGTGCAACTGGCCACCGCAGCAGCGCCTGAAGACGCACTGCGGGTGGTCGGGCAGACCGTGGCCGACAGCTTTGGTGTGGTGGGCACGCACGACAGCGTGTATTTCCTGACCTGCGGCGGGCGCCGGCTGGCGCTGGTGGCTGGCGCCGGGCTGCGTGGCCCGCTGGCCGACCTGCTGTTGCGGCCCTGTGTGCTGGGCTATGTGGCCGAGCTGGCCGAGGCCGATGGCTCGGCCTCTGTCAGCCTGCTGGTGCTGGCCTGGCCAGACGGCGCGGGCGGCCTGCACCTCTGCGCCAACCGCTTGTCGGGCCGGGCCGAATACGCCGGCCAGGCCCAGGTGGACGGTGACATCCTGGTGCTGCAACTCGATGCCGTGGCCGGCCCCGGCGCCAACCAAACCAGCCTCAGCGGCCGTGTGCAGGGCGGCCGGCTGGACGGGCTGCAGGTGCGCACCGGCCAGCGCAGTGCCAGGCAACTGCCCACCGCCGTGGATTGATCTGGCCAAGCACGTGCGGGCGCATGATGCAAGCCTGCACCTGCCAGGGCGCCCTGCCCGGGCGGATGACAGCACCGCATGGCCGACATCTTCCTCAGCTACTCCGCCAAAGACCGTGAACCGGCACGCCGCCTGGCGGACCGGCTGCAAGCCGCCGGCTGGTCAGTCTGGTGGGACCGCCGCATCCCCGCCGGCCGCACCTGGCGCAGCGTGCTGGCGCACGAGCTGGAGACCATGCGCTGCATGGTGGTGCTGTGGTCAGCCGACTCGGTGCAAAGCGACTGGGTGTGTGAGGAGGCCAGCGAAGGCCGGCAACTGGGCCGGCTGGTGCCGGTGGCGCTGGACCACGTGCGGCCACCGGCGGGCTTTCGTGAGCTGCAAGCCGCTGACCTGGTGGGTTGGGACGGCACCGCCGACTTTGCCGGCCTGCAGCAGTTGCTGGACGACATCGCCCGTTTGATCGGCGTGCCGGTGCCGCAGGCTGCGGCGGTTTTGCCCCCGCCGGCCGGCCTGGCACCAGCAGCCGCACCGGTGGCGGCCCAACGGCCGCCGCCCACGCCAACCCCGGTACTTGGCCCCGCATCGGCGCCGGTACTGTCGGCACTGTCGGCGCCGCCAACCCTGTCAACGCCGCCAGCCTCACCAACACCAACACCAACACCGCCAACCCAGCGCTGGCGCTGGCTGCTGGCAGCCGCCGTGCTGTTGGTGCTGGTGTCCACAGGCGCCTGGTGGCAAACGGCGGGCAGCCGCAGCAGTGCAGGGCCGCGCACGGCCGCCCCACCCGCGGGGCCGCAAACCAGCCCGGTGCTGGCCACCGGTCCGCACACCGCACCGGCCACCGCAGCAGTGCCCAGCCCTGCTCCAGGCCCTGCCCCCAGCCCTGCCCCCAGCCCAGCTCCCAGCCCAACGGCCAGCCCGGTGCGGCCCAGCGCCGCTGCCAGCGCCCAGCAGCACACCGTGCGCACGCCCGACCGCCCTGTGATCAGCAGCCCCGCCGCACGCGCCACCCACCGCGCGGCCACCAACCCCCGCTGCAGCGCCCTGCTGGAGCGGGCGGCCTTGGGCGAGGCGCTGTCGGCCGACGCCCAAGCCTTTCTTCGTCAGGAGTGCCGCCCATGATCCCCGCCCTGCGTGCTGCAAGCCCCACCCGCCGCTGCGCCCGCAGCACGGCTGGCCTGCTGTTGGTGTTGGCCCTGGCTGGCTTGGCCGGTTGCAGCACCGGGCCGACACCGGCCGGGCCA
>JANPOW010000043.1:0-12437 GCA_031428185.1 Betaproteobacteria bacterium
CTGGCGCTGGGTGTCACGCTGGTGAGCAACAACTCCCGCGAGTTCGCCCGTATCCCAGGCCTGCTGCTGGACAACTGGGTGGCGGTGGGCTGACGCCGGGCGTGCTGCGTTGCCGCTGGGCGCCGCACGCGCCGCGTCTGCCGCCTGCTGCGCTGGGTGACAACCATTGCCAAGCTACCCACGATCCGGCCATGAGCAGCACCATCAACATCGCCTTGCCCGAACCTCTGCGTGCTGATGTGGCGCGGCGCGTTGAGTCTGGTGACTACGGCAATACCAGCGAATATGTGCGCGATCTGATCCGCAAAGACCAGCGTGAACAACGCTTCAACAGCTTGCGGGCGCTGGTGGAAGACGGGTTGGCCAGCGGGCCAGCAATACCGGACACCCAAGCTGACTGGGACGAGTTGCGGGCCATCGCCCAAGGCAAGATCGGGTGAAGCCACTGGCCCTGCGGCCGCAGGCGCGCCAAGACCGCCGCAGCGAGGTCCGGCACTACCGCGATGTGGCCGGCGCCCAGGTGGCCACCAAGCTGGTGGATGCATTGCAAGAGGCGCTGTTGCAGATCCAGCGCCAACCGGGCATCGGCTCACCCCCGCTGGGCCAAGCGCTGGCCGTTGCAGGCTTGCAGACACGGCTGGTTGACGGTTTTCCACGGGTGTTCGGGTACTTTGAGCGCGAGACCTTGGTGGGTGTGGCGCGTCTGGTTGGGCAACGGCAGGACGCCTTGGGCATCGAGATCGACACGGGCCAGTGACGACCCGCGTAGGCGTTGCCGGGCTTGGCGGATGTCGGCGGATGTCGGCGCGACAACGCTTGTGGTGTACTCCCCGCCGTCCTGACCGCTGTGGCGCCGCCCACCCCGCTGTGATGCAACCTGAGTTCCCCACTGCGCCGGCCGCCGCCGCACCGCCGCCCGCCGCCGCACCGCCGTCGGCCGCCATCACCACCCTGGCCCTGCCCGCCACCCTGCTGGCCGCCTGCGTGCCCACCTTGCTGGCCTACAGCCAGCCGCCGTCGGCCACCTTGTTGAACCAGTGTGTGGCGGTGGCGCTGTGGGGTGGGGTGGTGATGGCTTTGCCGCCTGGTCGGCCGCCGCGTGCTGCCTGGCCTTTGCTGGCCGCACTGGGGGTGATGGCGCTGGCTGTGCTGGCGTCCAGCGGTCTGGGCGCTTTGCCGTGGTCGCTGGGCTTGCAGGCACTGGGGCTGCTGGCGGGCGCGGCGCTGATGGTGGCCACCGGCGCCAGCGCCGCGCGTGGCCCCGCCGGCCCGGCCGCGTTTGCGGCGCTTGCCGCCGGCCTGCTGCTGGCCGGTGTGCTGGGCGCGGGTGTGGCGCTGGTGCAGGTGTTTGCGCCGGGCTGGACCGACGGCAACTGGATCGCCCATTCGGGCCTGGTGGGCCGGGCGGTGGGCAATCTGCGCCAGCCCAACCACTTGTGCAGCCTGCTGCTGTGGGCGCTGGTGGCGGCGGTGGCGCTGCATGAGCTGCGCTGGCTGCCGCGCGCCGCGCTGGCCGGCCTGGCGCTGTTGCTGGTGCTGGCGGTGGAGCTGACGGCCTCGCGCACTGGTGCAGTCGGCCTGCTGCTGCTGCTGGCCTGGGGTGTGTTTGACCGCCGCCTGTCGCCCAGCGCACGCTGGGTGCTGGTGGCCACGCCCGTGCTGTACGCCTTGTGTTTTGGCGCCATGGCCTGGTGGGCTGACATCAGCCAGCAAGCGCTGGGCGCCGGCGCCCGGGTGGTGGCTGAAGGTGCGGCCAGTGCCGCCGACAGCCCCAACTCGCGCCTCAACATCTGGCGCAATACGCTGGTGTTGATCGCGGCCAACCCGTGGGTCGGTGTGGGTTTTGGTGAGTTCAACCTGGCCTGGACGCTGACCGCGTTTGCCCACCGCCCCACCGCGTTTTTTGACCACAGCCACAACCTGCTGCTGCAACTGGCGGTGGAGTTGGGCCTGCCCGTCGCCGCCTTGGTGCTGGGCCTGCTGGCGGTGGCGCTGTGGCGTGCTGGCCGGCTGGCGCTGCGTGCTGCCGGGCCGGCGGGTCAAGCGGCCCGGGCTGCCGCCATGCTGGTGCTGATCGCCATGCTGCACAGCCTGGTGGAATACCCGCTGTGGTACGCCTACTTCTTGTTGCCCACCGCGCTGGCCTGGGGCTTTGTGCTGGGCTTGCCGGCGGCGGCGCGGCCGACACCGGCGCGGGCGTCGCCACAACCGGCCACCGCGGCGGGCACCCATCCACAGCCACTGTGGGGTGCGCTGGCCGGCTTGGTTGTGGCCGCCGGTGGTGCGCTGGCGGTGGTTGACTACCAGCGCGTGGTGCAGATTTACGCCCCCGCGGATGGCAGCGGGCCGCTGGACGCGCGCATCCGCCAGGGCCAGCGCAGTCCCTTGTTTGCCCACCATGCCGACTACGCCGCCTGCACCAACCCCACCCCACCGGACAGCGCGGCCTTGGGCTTTGCGCGGGCGCCGCATTCACTGCTGGACACCCGGCTGATGGTGGCTTGGGCGCAAGACCTGGCCGCGCAGGGCCGCACCGACCAGGCGCGCTGGCTGGCGGCCCGTTTGCGTGAATTTGGCAACCGCGATGCGGATGCTTTTTTTGAGCCCTGCGCTGCGGGCAATCGCAGCGATTTCCAGTGCCAGCCGCCGGCTGCAGCGCAGAGCTGGCGCAGCTTTCTGGCCGCAGCGCCGGGCCAGCCTGTGGTGCTGCCGGCGGTGCAACCAGCCGCGCCTCAGCCAGCCGTGTTACCCGGCGCGGCCGTCGCGCCGGCCAGCCAGTGACCTGACTTGCCGCCCTGCTTTTCCAGCAGCCGGATGCCGCCCATCACCATGCCCCGGTCGGCTGCTTTGCACATGTCGTAAATCGTCAGCAGGCCCACCTGCACGGCGGTCAGCGCTTCCATCTCCACCCCGGTGCGGCCCACGGTTTCAGCCTGCACGCTGATGTGCACCGTGCTGGCGCCGGCATCGATGCTGAACTGCACCGCCACACGGGTCAGCGGCAGCGGGTGGCACAGCGGGATCAGGTCAGCCGTGCGTTTGGCGGCCTGGATGGCGGCAATGCGGGCAATGCCGATCACGTCACCCTTTTTGGCGTTGCCACCGCTGATCAGCGCCAGCGTGGCCGGCTGCATGTGGATGCTGCCCACCGCGCGGGCGATGCGGTGCGTTTCGGGCTTGGCTGCCACGTCCACCATGTGGGCCTGGCCGTGCGCGTCGAAATGGGTCAGTGGGGATGGCATGGCAGGCAGAGGTTGCAGAAGGGGCGGCAGCGCGCAACGTGCGGGCAATGTGGCGGTGGGATGATAGAAGATCAATTTGCGGGGCCTAAGCTGGCGATGTCGCCGGCACGCGCCCGCAGGCCCACAGCCACGGGCCGCCCGGCCAGGACGCCTCTTGACACCACGCCCCAACGCCGCCTGCCCAGGCCCGGCCACCCGCAGCACGCAGCAGCGGGTGTGGTGTGGCCTGCTGGCGCTGGTCGTCAGCCACGGCGCGCTGCTGCCAGCCGCAGCGCAAGCGCCGACCGGCACTGCATCCGGCGTCGCACCCGGCGCCGCACCCAGCGCGGTGCGCCTGCCCGCACTGGGCGAGGCCGCGTCCAACGACTTCAGCCTGAACCAGGAGAAGCGCGTGGGCGAGCAGATCATGCGCGAGATCCGCCGTGACCCCGACTACCTGGACGACCCGCTGCTGCATGACTATCTGCAAGCCATCTGGCAGCCGCTGGTGCAGGCCGCCCGCCAGCGTGGTGACATCGGCGCTGACACCGACCGGCTGTTCCCGTATGAGGCTTTTTTGGTGCGTGACCGCTCGGTCAACGCCTTTGCGCTGCCGGGTGGTTTTGTCGGTGTGCACCTGGGGCTGATCGCCATCACCGCCACGCCCGATGAGCTGGCGTCGGTGCTGGCGCATGAGCTGTCGCACATCACGCGCCACCACATCGCGCGCAGTGTCAGCGCCAACGCGCGCAGCAGCTCACTCGGCCTGGCCGCCATGCTGCTGGGCCTGCTGGTGGCCAGCCGGGCGTCCAGCAGCGACGCGGCGCAGGCCGCCATCGTCGGCGGCCAGGCGGCCATGGCGCAAGCCCAACTCAACTTCTCACGCGATATGGAGCGTGAGGCTGACCGCTCCGGCCTGGCCTTGATGGGCGACGCCGGTTTTGCGCAGGCCGGTATGGCCGGCATGTTTGACAAGCTCGACCAATCCAGCCGGCTCAATGACAGCGGTGGTTTCCCCTATCTGCGCAGCCATCCGCTGACGATCGACCGCATTGGCGAAGCGCGCCAACTGGTGCAGGCCGCCGGTGGCGCACTGCTGCTGCCACCCGCGCCGCTGCTGCACCTGCTGATGCAGGCCAGGGCGCGTGTGCTGATGGACCCATCGGCCCAGGCCTGGCGCCGCTATCAAGACCTTGACCAGCGTGGTGCCGAGCCCGGCGGCGCCTTCAACGACCGGCTGGTGGGCTACTACAGCAGCGCGCTGGCGTCCGCCCGGCTGCGTGACTTTGCCCGCGCCGAGCGCGCCACGGCCGCAGCGCAGGCCTTGCTGGCCAGCAGCCCGTTGCGGCCGGACGCGCAGGTGCGGCGTGTGCTGGCCGCTGAGCGCGCCCAACTGGCGCTGGCCCGGGCCGATGCCAACGCGGCGCGCCAGGCCCTGGCCGACAACGCTGCGGCCGACAGCGCCGACCCCTCGCGCGCCGGCCTGTTGCTGCGTGCTGAGCTGGCGCTGCTGGACGGCAGCGCCGCTGCGCTGCGCAACAGCGCCGACGCCTTGCAAACCTGGGTGGCTGAACATCGCCAGGACGCATCGGCCTGGCAGGTGTTGTCGCAAACCACCGAGCGCCAGGGCCAGAAGCTGCGCTCGCTGCGCGCGGCGGCTGAGTCACAAGCCGCCCTGGGCAACCTGCCCGGTGCCATTGACCGGCTGCGTGCCGGCCAGCAACTGGCCCGCAGCGGCGGTGTGGCCACCGATTTCATCGAAGCCTCGGTGATCGACGCCCGCCTGCGTGACCTGCTGGCGGAGCGCCGCGCCTTGGCCAGCGAGCAGCGCAAATCACCGATGGGTGGTGGCAGCGATGTGCCGCCCGAATAAAACCCAACACCGATGTGGCGCGGCCAGTGCGCCGCAAAACACCCGGGGTCAGCGCGGCTGAATAGCCGCAAGCATCACGCGTCGGAGCGGCTGAATAGCCGCTCCATGGCCACGTCGATCACCATGCCGCACAGGCTGTAGATCAGCGAGCCCACCAGCGCCGCGCCAAAGCCGGTGACGTTGAAGCCGCTCAACACCCCGGCGGCGGACCAGAACATCAGCGCGTTGATCACAAACAAAAACAAGCCCAGCGTGATCACGGTGACTGGCAAAGTCAGCAACACCAGCAGTGGCCGCACCAAGGTGTTGAGCAAGCCCAGCACCAGTGCGGCCACCATCGCGGTCGAGAAACTGGCCACGCTGACACCGGGGTACAGATGGGCCACCAGCAACAAGGCGGCGGCAAGCAAGATCCAGCGGACGATCAGTTTCATGCAGGCAAGCATACAGCCGGCAGGTGCAGCAAGCTGCGTGTTGCGGCCATGCTTGGCCGCACTTGCAAGCCCTTGGCACAGGCCGCCACCGGCGCTTTGACGCGGGCCTGGTGCAGGGTTGATGCGAGGCGGCGACAAAACATGCTTTTCAGGGCCTGCAAAGCCTGTTTTACCTGGGGAATGTGCTTCTCAGCAGCGGATGTGCGCAGTACCATTGCGCCGCTGCGGCACAGCGAGAAACAGGGGTTCATGCAGCCCTTGACCCGAGCCCCGGCGCATCAACCACTCATGTGATGGAGAGAATTCAAATGGCAACTGCGAAGAAGGCCGCCCCGGCCAAAAAGGCGACTCCCGCCAAGACGGTGACCGCAGCCAAAACTGCAGCCAAAAAAGCGCCCGCCAAGAAGGCGGCAGCGGCAGGCGCAGCGGCTCCGGCTAAAAAAGCGGTCGCCAAAACGGCAGCACCGGCGGTCAAGCGCGCGCCCAACGCCGCCTTCATGAAGGCCATGACCCCCAGCGCCGCTCTGGCCGCGATCATCGGCGCCCAAGCCGTGCCGCGCACCGAGGTGACCAAGAAGGTGTGGGAGTACATCAAGAAGAACAGCCTGCAAGACCAGGCCAAGAAGACCATGATCAACGCCGACGCCAAGCTGAAAGAGATCTTTCAAAAGGCCCAGGTGTCGATGTTCGAGATGACCAAGCTGATCAACTCGCACCTCAAGTGATGGTTGGCGGGGCTGTGACCCCGCTTGGCGCAAGCCAACAAAGCCGGCCTTGGCCGGCTTTTGTTTTGGCCGCAGCGTTTGCCACTGCGGCCTTGGGCGCTGCCGCGCTGCAGGCGCCGCTGGCGGGTTGCTCAGCCGGCCAGATGGCGTTGTAAAAAATCCAGCCTGTCCTGGCCCCAGAACGGCGCATCACCCACCACGTAGGTGGGGGCGCCAAACACACCCAGCGTGATCGCGCGCTCGGTGTTGGCGTCATAGGCCTGCTGTGCGGCGGGCGCTTTGGCGTCGTCCAGCCGCCGTGCCGGCAAGCCGGTTTCGGCCAGCAGCGCGGCCAGCGTGCCGGGGTCGGCGATGTGGCGGTCTTGCACCCACAGCGCGCGCATCAACGCGCCGGCCAGGGCCATGCTGGCAGCAGCACCGTCGTGTTGCTGCACCGCGATGATCAAGCGCGCCGCGTCGTCGCCCGGCACCGGAAAGTGCGTTGGCTGCGGGTTCAGCGGGATGCCCAGATGCTGGCTGAAGCGGCGCAACTCCACCAGCCGGTAGGCCTGGCGCTGTGCTGCCCGCTTGGGCAAGGGCAGCCCACCCGAGACCGCAAAGATGCGGCCGTAGTCAGCCGGCTTCAGGTCCACCGTGGCACCGGCGGCTGCGGCAATGTCTTGCAGGCGCTGGTGGCCCAGGTAGGCCCAGGGTGACTGGGGCGCGATGAAGTACTCGATGATCAGGCTCATGGCGGCGGCTCCTGCGGGGTGGGCGGCAGTGTAGGGTGCCACCGCCACATCCCCATTTTGGCGACCAGCAGGCGGGCCGCTTGCGCCACACTCCGCCTGTTGCCACTGCGCTTGAAAGGGCCTCGCATGACCACCGCCACGCCGACCAACACTGCGGCCGCCAAGCCCGCAGCTAGCACGCTCACCGCCACCCGGTTGCGCCGCATCGACGAGTTGCCCGGCCCGCGCAGTTGGCCGCTGGTGGGCAGCGCCTTCCAGGTCCGGGTGCCCACCATCCACCAAGACCTGGAGGCCTGGGCGCGCCAGTACGGCCCGCTGTACCGCGTCAAGTTGGGTCCCAACCGCTTGCTGGTGGTGTCTGACCATGCGCTGGTGCTGGGCCTGCTGCGTGATCGGCCGGACGGCTTTGCCCGCTCACCCACGGTGCGTGAGGTGACTGCCGAGATGGGCGGCAACCCTGGCCTGTTCACCGCCGAGGGCCCGGCCTGGCAAGCCCAGCGCCGCATGGTGATGGCCGCCTTTGCGCCCGACCGCATCCGCGCCTACGTGCCCACCTTGCTGCGCGTGACGCAGCGCCTGCAGGCCCGCTGGCAGCGTGCCGCCAGCAGCGGCGCGCTGATTAACCTGCAAGCCGACTTGAAGCTGTTCACGGTAGACGTGATTGCCGGCTTGGCCTTTGGCACCGATGTCAACTCGATCGAAGGCGGCGAGAACCCGATCCACCACCACCTGGACACCGTCTTTGCCGCCACCTTCCGCCGCATCATGTCGCCGGTGCCCTACTGGCGCTGGATCACCACTGCGGCCGACCGCCAACTGGCCACCAGCCTGGTGGTGGTGAAAAGCGCAGTGGCTGATTTTGTGGCCCAGGCCAAGGCCCGCCTGCAAGCCGACCCGGCCTTGCGCGCCGCGCCAAGCAACCTGCTGGAGGCCATGCTGGTGGCCGCCGCGCAAGACGGCTCGGCGGTGGACGAGCGCGACGTGGCCGGCAATGTGTCCACCATGCTGTTTGCCGGAGAGGACACCACCGCCAACAGCCTGGCCTGGCTGATCGACCTGCTGGCGCGCAACCCAACGGCCCTGGCCCGCGCGGTGGCCGAGGTGCGCAGCCTGCCCACCCCGCTGGCCGACTTGACGGTAGACCAACTCGACAGCCTGCCCTGGCTGGACGCCTGCATCAGCGAGGCCATGCGCCTCAAACCGGTGGCGCCTTTCCTGGGCCTGCACGCGCTGCGCGACAGCGTGGTGGGCGATGTGGCGGTGCCGGCCGGCACCCTGCTGTGGTGTGTGCTGCGGCATGACAGCGTGGACGAGGGTCATTTCCCGGGTGCTGCCAACTTCAACCCGCAGCGCTGGCTGGCCAGCGACGGCCAGGCCGCCAGCGCCGACAAACCTGTGTCAGACAAAGCTGTTGCCGACAAACCTGTGGCAGACAAACGGGTGTCCATGCCTTTTGGCGCTGGCCCGCGCATGTGCCCCGGCCGCTACCTGGCCTTGCTGGAGATGAAGCTGCTGATGGTGATGCTGCTGGGCAGCTTTGAGATTGACAGCGTGCGCACCAGCGCTGGCGCTGCGGGCGGCGAGACGGCCGAGCACATGTCCTTCACGATGAACCCGCAGGCGCTGCAGATGGCGCTGCGGCTGCGCGCGGCGGCTTGAGTGGGCGCTACAGCCGAGGCTTGAGCGGGCCGGGTTTGGCAAGGCCGACGCGCCGCCACACTGGCCGATGTGCCTGTCGGCGGGCCGCGCTGGCCCTGGTCCACGCCAGCTTTGCCCGGCACGCAACCGCCTGTGCGTCTGCAGCCGCCCGTTTTGCCACCGCTCCGGTGGCAGGGCGGCCCAGCAACCCGGTGCAGCCGCCAACCACGCGCTGATCCTGCACGGCTTCGACCCCGCAGCGCCTTGTCATCGACAGCGCCAGCATCAGCCCGGGCAGGCGTGTCAGCGACCGGGGGGACCAGTGCCGCGACCGCATGTTCAGCTTGCGTTGCTCACCCCACGCTGTTGAGGGCTTGCAGGCGCAGCAGACCTGCCTGGACTTGAACCCGCTGCGCATTGCCCAGACCTGCGCCAATGAGCATGTGATCGAGCGCACACCCGGCATGGTACGGGCGCACCGCGCGAGTCGATTTTTGTCAGCGGCATCCTGGCTGGTGAGGCCTTTGTCTACCAACGTGACCACTGCGCCAAGCTGCTTCGGCAGCACCCAGGGTGCCCACCGGCTCTACAACCGCACACTCGGGCGCCTGCTGCTGGGCGTGCTGCAATGCCCGCTGGATGCCCACCAGCCGGTTGACGCACTGCCGCATCAGGTGTGTGATCTGGTGGGCGCGCTGCTGGGGCTGGTAGACGGTGGGGCAAACGGTGCGGCAAACGGCGGGGCGTTGATGTCGGGCTTGAGCGCCGGCCACCTGCTGGCCGCCAAGGCTTGAGCGACACGCACTTTGGTGATGACGAGTTGCGTGTCCACCAGTGAGTCAAAGCCAAGCGCGATGGCAAGCGAGCAGCGGGCAGAGATTGCTCAGAAAGGCGCTGAGGAAGGCCGCTGACCCGTTGGCATTTGATCGTCTTCTTTTCTGGCGGCGGATTCGGAGGTGCGACCGGCGGCGACGGGCTGCTATGCAAAGCTTTCCATAGCGGAAAGCGTTTATCCGACGCCCCCCCGGGAGTTGACCAGACGCACCAGTGCCGATGGCGTCGGGTAAACCTCGTTGGACTGAGCCGCCGCCACGGTGGTGGCGTGCGGGGCTGTTGGGGAATGTAAGCCTCAGGGGCCTATTCGAGCAACGCTGTGCGGGGGTGAGGCGCGCTGGCGGCGTGGCGTGAGCGCGTGGTGGCCGTTGGTGTGCGTTTGGCGCGGCGAGTTCGAGGGTCGCGGCGATGTGCAATGCGCGCGCGGGGACGGCGCACGCGAGCTGATCCGCTGCTGATGGCGGGACAGCAGGCGCTGGTCGAAGATGAGGTGCTGGTTGCCATCAAGGCGGGCCTCGGCATTGGGCAACGCCGCCGTGGTGGTTGCGGCGCGTGGGCGGCAGCACTTCGGTGGTGCGCCAGCGCCCGATCTGGCAGTGGGGGCAGCAGGAGGTATCGATGCCGGCCACGCGCTTGAGGAAGGCGGCGGCGTCCTCGCGGGCTTGTTCGTTGGCCGCGGGCATGGCCAGGGCGGCACGAGCTGCGGCCAACTTCTGTGCCTTCAGCGCGGGGCTGAGCAGCCCGTAGTGACGGATGCGCTTGAAGCCTGGTGGCAGGACGTGTTGCAAGAAGCGCGCGATGAAGGTCTGGCCATCGATGACGACCGTGCGTTTGCCGCCGTGGCTGTTGGCACGAACGCGCAGGCGCACGAGCTGGCCATCGATGCCGACGATGCGCTCATTGGAGATGGCCACGCGGTGCGTGTAGCGCGACAGATAGTCCAGCACCACCTCGGGTCCGGCCAGGGGTGTCTTGGCGTAGACCACCCAGTCATGGCGCCTGAGCTGCGCGAGCCGCGACTGACGACAGGCTTCGGTGCTGGCCGGGTCGTGCGGGAGCTTGCCTGCCTGGCCGGCGAGCTGAAGGGCGTCGAGGAACTTGCCGCGCAGCACCTTGGACAAGGCGTGCACGGGGAACAGGAAGGTCGGACTGCGCTTGGGCGTGCACCACTGGCCTTGGCCATCCAGTCCGCCGCAGGCCATCAGCGCGTGCACGTGGATGTGGCGGCGCAGGTCCTGCGTCCAGGTGTGCAGCACCAGGGTGAAGGCGGGCGTGGCGCCCAGCCAGCGGGGGTTGGCGGCGAACTCGGTGAGCGTGGCCGCGGCGCACTGCATCAAGGTGCGGTAGACCCAGCGCGCATGGAATTGCGCCAGACCGTTCAGGACATGCGGCAGCGTGAAGACGAGATGGCAGTACGGCACCGGCAGCAGTTCGGCCAGCTGGGCCTGGCGCCAGGCGTCGCGCGCGCCGCTCTGGCACTGTGGGCAATGCCGGTTGCGGCAGGAATGGAACACCCGCTGCTCGCGCCCACACTGGTCGCACTGCTGCACCTTGCCGCCGAGGGCCGGTGTGCGACAGGCGACGATGGCCCGCCAGGCACGTGCTTGCGCCGTGCTCAGCGCGTGCTGGCTCTGGTAGGCCGGGCCGAAGGTGCGCAGCACCTCGGCCAAGGTGGCGCTCACAGCGCTGGCAGCTCAGTGCCGGGGCTGCGGCGACGGCGGCGGCGGTGGTGGTGGTGGTGGTGTCTTGGGCAACTGCGACAACAGGGCCAGCGCGTCCGCTGGGGCGCTGTAGCCAGGGCGGGCCATGCGCAGGTAGCGGCTGGTGGTGCTGAGCTGAGCGTGGCCGAGCAACTTGCTCACGCCGTGCAGGTCCACGCCGGCCTCCAGCAGATGCGTGGCGAAACAATGTCGCAGGGTGTGGATGCCACCGAGCTTGGTGATGCCGGCGGCGTCACGCGCAAGGTAGTAGTAGCGCTGGCCGCTGGCCCGGTCGATGGCGCGCGCCGGGTTCGAGCGTGAAGGGAACAACCAGTCCGAGGCCAACGCGCCTGTACGGCAGGTGCGCCAATACAGCCGCAGGTCGGCCAGCAGCTCAGCGGTCAGCAGCGCGTAGCGGTCCTGGCCGCCCTTGCCCTGGATGACGCGAATGCACATGCGGTCGGGGGCCGAATCGATGTCGCAGCCGCGCAGCTGACACAGCTCGCTCAGGCGCAGGCCGCTGGCATAGGCCAGGGTCAGGAACATCCTGGCCTTGGGTGACAAAGGTGCAGCCAGCAGCGCGGCCACCTCAGCGCGCGACAGCACCTCGGGCAGCCGCTGCGGGTTGCGGCCCATGGGGATCTGCGCCCGGCGCTGATCCTGGCCCAGCACATCGCAAACCAGGAAGCGCAACGCGCAGGACGTGATGTTGACGGTGGAGCGCGAGCGCTGTCGCTCCTGCAGCAGGAACAGCAGGTACGCCTGAACCTGCTCGTCGGTCAGCAGCGCGGGGCTGCAGTGGTGGTGCCTGGCCACCTGCCCGACGGCGCAAAGGTAGGTCTCCTGGGTGCGCGCAGCAAAGCCGCGCAACACCATCGCATTGATCATGCGTTGGCGCAGTGGTGTCATCACAGTCTCCGAGGTCCGGGGAGGAATCCCCGAGGACCAAGGTACGACTCATTGCCGCGCGGAAATCGTCGCGCACCACCACCGCGTCAGCGGTTTAGTTCAACGTGTTATCGCCATCATGTGCATGTTGCCATGGGCAACCACATGTTGCCACATGCGCTGGGCGCAGCTACATACAACCTCGCATGTAGCTACGGCTGAATCTCGCGCGTGGCGCAGGGAGCTAGCCAAGAATGTTGACGCGGCTGGTGGAAACCCTAACAAGCCAGGTGGCGAAAAACCTACCGGCCGTGGCAGGGCGTATTTGGTGAGGCCTAACGTTCGAGCTAAGCGGGCGACGACGGCAGGACGCCAGGCCCGGGCTGGCGAAAA
>JANPOW010000044.1:0-2226 GCA_031428185.1 Betaproteobacteria bacterium
GGCCGTTGGGCGTGTCGGCGGCAAAACCGATATGGAAGTAGCTCTTCAGCACCAGTTGCTCACCATCGAGTGAGGCATTGAACTGCGGGAATTTCTTGAGCGCGGCCACTGCCGCCTTGATCATGAAGGCCAGCATGGTGACCTTGACGCCCGACTTCTCGTTTTCCTTGTTCAACTGCACGCGGAAGGCTTCCAGGTCGGTGATGTCAGCGTCGTCATGGTTGGTGACGTGCGGAATGACCACCCAGTTGCGGTGCAGGTTGGCACCGCTGATCTTCTGGATGCGCGACAGGTCTTTGCGCTCGATGGGGCCGAACTTGGCAAAGTCGACTTTCGGCCATGCCAACAAGCCGGGGAACGCCCCGCCGCCGCCCGCCGCAGCCGCCGGGGTTTTGGCTGCGCTTGCCAAAGACTGCGCTGTGGTCTGCACCGCGCCGGCCATCACGTTCTTGACGAAGCCTTCGATGTCTTGCTGGGTGATGCGGCCTTTGGGGCCGCTGCCAACCACCTCGGCCAGCGGCACACCCAGGTCACGCGCCAGGCGGCGGATGGATGGGGACGCATGCGGCAGCGCACCCTTGGGCGCCGTGGGCTCATGCGGTGGCAGTGCAGCGGTGGGGGCGGTGCGGTCAGGTGCAGCGGCGCTGGCCGGGGTGCTGACCACCACGGCGGCGGCGGGTGCTGGCGCGCTGGCCGCAGCAGCGGTGGGCGCGGCAACGGCTGAAGCAGCAGCGCCACCCGCCGCCTCGATCACCACCACCAGCGAGCCCTTTTTGACCTTGTCGCCCAAGGCCACCATCACCGACTTGACCACGCCGGCATGGCTGGACGGGATCTCCATTGACGCCTTGTCCGACTCCACCGTGATCAGGCTTTGCTCGACCTTGATCGTGTCGCCGGGCTTGACCATCACCTCGATCACGGCTACTTCGTCAAAGTCACCGATGTCGGGTACATACACGTCCACCAGGCCACCAGCGGCGGCGGGTGCTGCTACGGGTGCAGGAGCCGGTGCAGCAACTGCTGCCACCGGCGCAGCAGCAGGCGCTGCTGCCGGGGCAGCCACTGGCGCTGCTGCCGGGGCAGCCACCGGCGCTGCGGCAACCTCGCCCGCCACCTCCATCATCACCAGCAAGCTGCCCTCGTTGATCTTGTCGCCGATGGCCACCTTGATCTCTTTGACCACACCGGCATGGCTGGACGGGATTTCCATCGACGCCTTGTCCGATTCCACCGTGACCAGGCTTTGCTCGGCAGCCACGGTGTCACCCACGGCCACCAGCAGCTCGATCACTGCCACGTCTTTGAAGTCACCGATGTCCGGGACCTTCACTTCAATCAATGCCATTTGTTGTCTCCGTTGACTTGTGCGGGTGGGATCAGGCGTACAGCGGGTTGATCTTGTCCACGTTGAGCGCGTATTTTTTGATCGCCTCGGCCACCTTGGCCAGGGGCACGGCGCCTTCGTCGGCCAGGCTCTTGAGCGCGGCCACCACGATGTAGTGGCGGTTGATCTCGAAGTGCTCACGCAGCTTGCTGCGGAAGTCACTGCGGCCAAAGCCATCAGTGCCCAACACTTTGTAGGTGCGGCCATGACCTTGTGCATCTTTGGGCATGTAAGCCCGAATCTGCTCACCAAATACCTTGATGTAGTCGGTGGAGCAGATCACCGGGCCGGCGTGCGCGCCCAGTTGCTGCGCCACAAACGGCACACGCGGGGCATCGGTGGGGTGCAGCAGGTTGAAGCGCTCAGCATCCGCACCTTCACGCGCCAGCTCATTGAAGCTGGGGCAACTCCAGACTTTTGCCGCCACGCCCCACTCGGTTTCCAGCAAGACCTTGGCCGCCATCGACTCACGCAAGATGGTGCCCGAGCCCAGCAGGTTGACCTGGGGTTGGCCAGCCTTGGCGGCAGCGTCCTGCAGCAAATACATGCCCTTGATGATCTGCGCTTCAGTGCCGGCGGTCAGGCCAGGCATAGCGTAGTTCTCGTTCAGCAGGGTGATGTAGTAGTACACGTTGTCCTGCTGCTCGACCATGCGTTTGAGGCCGTGGTGCAAGATCACGCCCACCTCATGCGCAAAGGTCGGGTCGTAGCTGACACAATTCGGGATCGTGCCGGCCAGGATATGGCTGTGGCCATCTTCATGCTGCAGGCCTTCACCGTTCAGCGTGGTGCGGCCGCTGGTGCCGCCCAGCAAAAAGCCGCGTGCCTGCATGTCGCCA
>JANPOW010000045.1:0-11802 GCA_031428185.1 Betaproteobacteria bacterium
CCAGAAGACGTGGTGACACGCTTGCATGCGGCAATCGGCAAGACGCTGCAAGACCCTGCCGTGCGTGCGCAACTGGCGGCGCAAACACAGGTGGCATCGGCACCCATGACGCTGGCCGAGTCGGCCAGGTTTTTTGAGGCCGAGGCCACGCGCTACCGCAACATTGCCAAGCAGATCAACCTGCAGCCGCAGTGAGCGGGCCATGACTTCTCTGTTGCACGCGCTGCAGGCCCGGGCCGGTGAGTTCATCAGCCTGCGTCGCGACATCCACCGCCACCCCGAACTGGCGTTTGAAGAGCACCGCACCGCCGCGTTGGTGGCCGACAAGCTGCAAGGTTGGGGTTATGCGGTGCACCGTGGCATCGGTGGCACCGGCGTGGTGGGCACGCTGGTGCGCGGCACGGGCGCCAAGCGCCTGGGGCTGCGCGCCGACATGGACGCGCTACCGATCACTGAAGCCAGTGGCGCCGAGTGGTCCAGCGTCCATGCGGGTGTGATGCACGCCTGCGGCCATGACGGCCACACCGCCATGCTGCTGGCAGCGGCGCGCCACCTGGCCGAGCAAGGCGGTTTTGACGGCACGCTGCAACTGATCTTCCAGCCTGCGGAAGAAGGCGGCGGCGGCGCGCTGCGCATGATGGACGACGGGCTGTTTGCGCGTTTCCCGTGTGATGCCATCTTTGCCATGCACAACATGCCCGGCATCGCACAGGGCCACCTGGTGTTGCGTGACGGCGCGGCGATGGCCTCATCAGACGACGCCACCATCACGCTGCAGGGTGTTGGTGGCCACGGCGCGACGCCGCAGCACACGGCCGACCCCATCGTGGCCGCAGCCAGCATCGTCATGGCGCTGCAGACCATCGTCTCGCGCAACATCGACCCGCTGCAGGCGGCGGTGGTCACCGTGGGCGCGCTGCATGCCGGCAAGGCCAACAACGTGATCCCGGCCTCAGCCACGCTGGAATTGAGCGTGCGGGCGCTGGACCGCAGCGTGCGGGCCATGCTGGAGCAGCGCATCAAGGCCCTGGTGGTGGCGCAGGCCGAGAGTTTTGGCGTCAAGGCGCAGATTGACTGGAAGCCGGGTTATGCGGTGCTGGTCAACACGCCGGCCGAAACCGCCTTTGCGCGCCAAGTGGCGGCCGAACTCGTCGGCCCCGAGCAGGTGACGCTGCAAGGCCCGCCGCTGACCGGCAGCGAGGACTTCGCGTTCATGCTGGAGCGTGTGCCCGGCAGCTACCTGCTGATTGGTAACGGTGTCAGCAACGGCGCGGCCGAAGGCGAAGGTGGCTGCATGGTCCACAACCCGGGCTACGACTTCAACGACCACAACATCGGCATCGGCAGCGCGTACTGGGTGTTGCTGGCCCAACGCTTTTTGAGCACACCATGAACGTCATTGTTCTCGGCGCCGGCCTGCTCGGTGTGACCTCGGCCTACTTCCTGCGCCAGCAAGGCCACGCGGTGACGGTGATTGACCGCCAGGCCTCGCCGGCGGCGGAAACCAGCTTTGCGAATGGGGGGCAAATCTCGGTCAGCCATGCCGAGCCCTGGGCCAACCCGGGTGCGCCGCTGAAACTGCTGCAGTGGCTTGGCAAGGAGGACGCACCGCTGCTGTTCCGCATCCGCGCCGACATGCGGCAGTGGCTGTGGGGCCTGCAGTTCTTGCGTGAATGCACCCCCGCGCGCACCCGCCACAACATTGCGCAAATCGTGCGCCTGGGCACCTACAGCCGCGACACGCTGCAGCAATTGCGGCGCGACATCGGCATCACCTACGACGAACGCACCCAGGGCATCCTGCATTTTTATACCAGCCAGAAAGAGTTTGATGGCGCTTCAGGCCCGGCCGCGCAGATGCGCGCACTGGGCTGCGACAGGCGCGTGATCTCGGCCGACGAGGCCGTGGCACTGGAGCCCGCGCTGCGCCACATCCGCCCGCAACTGGCCGGTGCCACCTACACGGCCGAAGACGAATCGGGCGACGCCAACCACTTTGCCCGTGCGCTGGTCAAGCGTTGCCAGGCCGATGGTGTGCAGTTCCGGCTCAGCCACACCGTGACCGCGCTGCGCGAGGCCGGCGGGCAGATCGACCATGTCGAGGCCACCGACGCTGAAGGCCGCTTCCAGCGCCTGCGTGCCGAGGCTTATGTGCTGGCGATGGGCAGCCTGTCGCCGTTGTACGTGCAGCCCTTGGGCATCTCACTGCCGATCTACCCGGCCAAGGGCTACTCGGTGACCATGCCGGTGAAGGACGCGGCGATGGCGCACCAGGTGTCACTGACCGACGACGAATACAAGCTGGTGTTCTCACGCCTGAGCACGCGGGCGACGCCTGCGGCGCCAGGTGGTGACCGCCTGCGCATCGCCGGCACGGCCGAGTTCAACGGCTACGACCGCGACCTGAACCGGGTGCGCTGCGAGGCCATCGTCAAGCGGGTTGAGCAGCTCTTCCCTGGCGCGGGCGACAGCGAACAGGCGCAGTTCTGGACCGGCCTGCGCCCGGCCACACCCAGCAATGTGCCCATCATCGGCCGCAGCAAACTGCCCAATCTGTTTTTCAATACCGGCCACGGCACGCTGGGCTGGACCCACGCCTGCGGCTCGGGCAAGAGCATTGCGCGCATCGTCAGCGGCTTGCAGCCCGAGATCGACTTTGCGTTCACCGGCGCCTGAACAGGCTATCTCGGGTAGGTGGCCTGCACCCGGGCCGACTTGTTGAGGTAAGCAAAACAGGCCGTAAAAAACACCAGGTCGGGCAGCAACTGCAGCATGACGCTGTTCAGCAGCCCACTGGCGCTGCCGGCGGCCGGGCCGGCCGCCAGTTGCACCACGGCCGTGACGACGTTGGCAGCCAGGCCATACAGCAGCGCTTTTTTGGCGCGCTGCAGCGCCGCAGGCCACACCACCCACAAGCCCAGCCCGGCGTACATGCCGTAGGCGGTGCTGCCGGCCTGCAGCAGCACCACGGCCGCCACACCCAGGCTGGCCGGCCTGCCCTGGCAATACAACACCAGCAAGCCCAGCACGATGAGTGGGCCGACGATGGTCAGCATCACACACAGCAGCAGCAGCCAGCCGCCGACACCCCGCGGCCCGGGTGGCACACCTGCCGGGCCTGGGCCTGCGGGTGGCGCCTGGCGGCGGACGCTTGGGGTGGGCATGTCGATCATGATTTGTGGCCTCAAGACAGTGCGCCGCCGGCACTGCCCGGCAAGCGGCCCATTGTGGAGTGCCACGACCGCAGCGCTGCAAACGCGCCGACAGACTGCAGCAGCCGCTGCCTGAACGGCGCCAGCGGGCGACCGCGCCGGCAGTGGGCGCAAGCCACGCCGTCAATGGGCCCTGTCAAACGCCCAGTCAAGCGCCCGGAGCCGGGCGCGGGCCTGGGGGGCCGGGGGGGCCGGGGGGGCCTGGGGGGCCTGGATAGTGCAGCAGCACCAGCACCGTCAATGCACAAAAGCCGGCGCCGGCGCCAAACGTCCACGCGGCACCGAGTTGGTCCCACAACAAGCCGGCCACGACGCTGGCCAACAGCAGCGCCAGGCCGCTGACCAGGTTGAACACACCAAACGCTGTGCCGCGCAAGTCCGCCGGTGCAGCGTCAGCCACCATGGTGGCCAGCAGGCCTTGGGTCATGCCCATGTGCACACCCCACAAGGCCACACCACCCAGTAGCGCTGGCCAACGCAGGCTGCTGGCCAGCAGCACATCGGCGGCGATCAGCACCAGCAGCCCGGCCAGCAGCAGTTGGCGGTGCGGCAAGCGGTCTGCCAGCTTGCCAAACGGGTAGGCCGATGCGGCGTAGACCAGATTCATGGCCACCATCACCAGCGGCACCAGGGCCAGCGGGATGCCGGCCTGCTGCGCCCGCAGCACCAAAAACGCCTCGGAGAAGCGCGCCAGCGTGAACAGCCCACCCAGTGCCACCACGGCCCACAAGGCGGGTGGCATGCGGCGCAATGCGGCGCGTGACAGCGGATTGCTGCGCTGCCGTGCGGCTTGGGTGGGCTGGCCAGCACTTGCCGCGCTGCTGCCTGATGCCACGCTGCTGCCTGATGCCACGCTGTTGCCCGTTGCCACGCTGGCGGCGGCCGGCGCCGGTTCTTGCACCCCCCACCACAGCAGCAGCACGGACGCCAGCGCCGGCAGCACGGCCACCCAGAACACGGCGCGAAAGTCGTTGTGCCACAGCAGCATCAGCACCACTGCCAGCAGCGGGCCGGCAAAGGCGCCCACCGTGTCAAGCGATTGGCGCAGGCCAAACGCCGCGCCACGCAGCGCCGGCGGTGCAATGTCGGCCACCAGCGCATCGCGTGGGGCACCCCGCACGCCTTTGCCCACCCGGTCGATCAAGCGGGCGCCGAGCACCCAGCCCAGGCCCCAGCCCGGCAAGCTGGCCAGTGCAAACAAGGGCTTGCTGGCGGCACCCAGGCCGTAGCCCAACAGCGCCAGGCCTTTGCGCCGCCCCAGCCAGTCACTCAGCGCGCCGGAGAACACCTTGACGATCAGCGCGGTGGCTTCGGCCGCGCCTTCGATCAGGCCCACGCTGAGTGCGCTGGCACCCAGCACCGTGACCATGTAGAGCGGCAGCAGGCTGTGGATCATCTCGGACGAGATGTCCATCAGCAGGCTGACAAAACCCAACATCCAGATCGCCCGGGGCAACGCCGGGCGCGGCGCCAGGTCGGCGCTCAAGGCTTGGCGGCAGTGGTGGTGTTGATCTGCTGGATGGTGGCCTTGTAGCGCTCGGTGGCCAGCTTGCATTCCCGCAGGGTGTCGGCCAGCAGCCGGTCGTGGCGGGCGCAGTTGCGCAGCGCGGCGCGGTCGTCAATGCCGGCCTTGAGCAGATCGCCGAAGTTGGCACCGTCGGCCAAGGTGCTGGGCTCGCTGCAGCGTTGCTCCAGCACGGCGTCGGCAATGTTGCAGGCCAGTGGCTCAGGGATCAGCCGCACGGTGGCGGCGCAGCCGGTGAGTTGCAGCAGCGCCAACAGCAGCCAGGGCAGCAGCGGGCGCATCACAGCGCCACCCCGCGCCAGGTGGCCAGCAGGCGATCAGGCACCGGTGCGGCCAGGCAGGTTTCGCCTGCAATCTGGCCGTCCTGGCGCTGCACCTCCACCTGCTTGACCACGATGCGCTCGGTGATCGCCTTCTGCTCTTGTGGCGTCTTGGCGGCGGCCAGCTCGCTGCGCAGGCGCTGCAGATCGGTCTGGCTGCCGCTGCGGGCCTTGCTCAATTCGGCGATGCGGCTCTGGCTGCTGGCGATCAAGGCGCTGGCCTCGCTGCTTTGGCGGCTGTGCTCGTCTTCGAGCTTTTTCTTGTCGCGCTCAAAGTCGGTGCTCAGGCTGGCCAGCTTGGCCTTCAGCGTGTCGGCCTCGGCCGCGTGGGCGGCGGCAGCGGCCTTGCCGGTTTCCTCGGCCCGGGCCAAATCGGCTCTGGCCGTGCGGCCTGACCAGCCGCCAGCCGTCCAGCCCGCTGCCCCGCCCAGCAGCAATACGATCAACAGCACCAGATTGCGCATGGCTTTCCCCTTTGTTGTGGTGTGCTTTGATGCTGACAGATATGGCCGGGGCTGGGAATGGCTGGCGCCGGGCTGCAGCCCTGTTAGGGGTGCTGAGGCCGGGCCAGCTTGCGGCGCAGGCCTTGCAGCGCTTGCACCAGCAGCAATGCAGCTGCGCCCACCAGCAGCCCGAGCAGCAGGTCAGCCAGCAGCGGCAACCCACTGGCCAGCAGGGTGCCGGCGCCATTGCCCCATCCCGCTGCGGCGCTGGCCCAGGCATCCACCACATGGTCGAGCGGGGCAAGGCCGTGGCGCAGGATGCCACCGCCCACCAAGAACATCGCCGCCGTGCCCACCACCGACAAGGCCCGCATCAGCCACGGTGCGGCGCGCAGCAGGCCACGGCCCAGGCGCTGCTGCAGCGGCGCTCGGGGCCGCTGGCTGAGCCACAAGCCCGCGTCGTCGAGCTTGACGATGCCGGCCACCAGCCCGTACACGCCCACCGTCATCAGCAGCGCGATGCCGGCCAGCACCGCAAGTTGCTGGCCCAGCGGCGCCGTGGCCACGCTGCCCAGGGTGATGGTGACGATCTCGGCCGACAGGATGAAATCGGTGCGTACCGCAGCCTTGACCTTGTCTTGCTCCAACGCGGCGATGTCGCGCGCCGGGTCGGCCAGGGCCAGCAGCAGCTCGGCCCGGTGGGCTTGGCCATCCTGCTGCGGCAGCCAACGGTGGGCCAGTTTTTCAACCCCTTCAAATGACAGGTAGGCGCCGCCCAGCATCAGCAGCGGGGTGATCAACACCGGCGCTGCGGCGCTGATGGCGATGGCGGCCGGCACCAGGATGGCCTTGTTGCGCAAGGACCCGCGCGCCACCGCCCAGACCACCGGCAGCTCACGCGCGGCGCGCACGCCGCTGACCTGCTGGGCATTGAGCGCCAGGTCGTCACCCAACACGCCGGCGGTCTGCTTGGCGGCCACCTTGGTCATGCTGGCCACGTCGTCCAGCAGGCTGGCGATGTCGTCGAGCAGCAGCAGCAGGCTGGCGGCCATCAGCGGGCTCCGGTGGGCAGAAAAGAGTGTGGCGGGGGGGTCAAGGCGATGCCGTCATCGCGTCACCGTCAACGCGACAAGGCCAGCCGCAGGCCAAAGCCGATCAGCAGCGCGCCGGCCACCCGGTTCAGCCAGCGCAGCAGGGCCGGGCTGGCGCGCAAGCGCTCGGCAAAGCGGCGCGTCAGCCAGACCGCCAGCACACCGTAGGCAAAGGTCAAGCCGGCGATGGTGGCTGCCATGACCGCAAAAGTGAGCAGGCCACGGTGCTGTAGCGGGTCAACAAACAACGGGAAAAACGCCATGTAAAAAACGATGGCCTTGGGGTTGAGCAAGGTGATCAGCAGCGCCTGGCGGAAATACTGGCCGGCGCGGATGTGCAACACCGGTGCGTCGCCCGGCTTGGCGCGCAGCATGCGCCAGCCCATCCACGCCAGGTAGGCCGCGCCCAGCCACTGCACAGCGGCAAACAGCCGCGGCGAGGTGGCCAGCAGCGTGGCCACACCGGCCACGGCCAGCCACATCAGCACCTGGTCACCGGCCATCACACCCAGCGTGGCAGCCAGGCCACCAGGCACACCCCCCTTGCTGGTGGACGTGACCAGCGCCAGGTTGCCCGGCCCGGGGATGGCCAGGAAGACAATCACCGCCAGCACAAACGCCCCGTAGTCCGCCACGCCCAACATGCCTGCTCCACTTGCCGCTCAAGGTTGGCCATGATGCCAGCGCCCCCTGCAGTGCCGCCGCCGTCATCAGCGACGGAAGCACCGGCGGCAGCACCGCCGCCGCCGTCGTCGTCAGCACCTGCACCGGCGCCGTCAGCCCGGCCTGCAGGGCAGCCGCTGGGCCAGGCCGCGCTGGCCGGCCACCCACGCACCGAGGAGATGCACTTCAGTGCCATCCGCGCCCAGGGCGCGGGTGGGCAAAACGTCAACAAGGTCAGCAATGCGGTGCATCTGCGCTACGACCTGCACGCCAGCAGCCTGCCCGATGCGCTGAAGCAGCGCCTGCTGGCCTGGCCAGACCAGCGCATCAGTGGTGATGGCGTGGTGGTGATCAAGGCGCAAGACCACCGCAGCCTGGAGCGCAACCGGCACGACGCTGTGCAACGCCTGCGCGACTTGCTGGAGGCCGCTGCGTTTGTGGCCAAGGCGCGCCGCGCCACCCGGCCCAGCCGTGCGGCGCAGCGCCGCCGGGTGGACGGCAAGGTGCAGCGTGGCCAGGTCAAGGCCCTGCGTGGCAAGGTGGGTGGCCGAGGCGACGGTTGAGCGGCGCGGTGCTCGCTGAATCAAAGGCGTTGAAGATTTGGCCCAGCCGGCGGCTGCTGCTGCCGGCCAGCCGGGCCGCAGCGCCGCTTGGCCGGGCTGGCCGCATCACAGGGCCTGGTAGGGCTGCACCAGGCGCAGCCATTTGCCTGCCGGCAGGCCAAAACGTGCCTCGATGGCCTGGGCGCGCTGGGTCAGCGTCTCGCGGTCCGGCACCACCACGCCGCGTGCGGCCACCAGCACGGTATTGCCCTCTTTGGTGGGCGCCAGTTGCCAGACCTGGTCGCTGCCAAAGGCTGCCGCCACCCGGGCTGCGCTGCGTGCAAAGCTGGCATCGCGGCCAAACAGGTTGACGGTCATCAGCCCACCCGGCGCCAGCACGCGGTGGCAGGCGGCGTAGAAGTCGGCGTCGTCCAGCACCGGCGCGGCAGCGTCGTGGTCGTACAGGTCCACACACAGCACGTCGGCACTTTGCACTTGGTGGTCGCCTTGCACCCAGCGGCCGGCGTCGGCCTCCAGCACCCGCAGCCGGGCATCATCGGCCGGCAACTGAAACCAGATGCGGCAGGCCGCCACCACGCTGGGGTTGAGCTCCACCACGGTGGTGTGCCAGCGCAGCACCTGGTGGGTGAAGCGGGTGATGGCGCCCGCACCCAGGCCCAGTTGCACGGCGCGGCCTTGGTCAGGGGCAAGCGCCTCCGCGGGCCGCCACAGCATCCAGACCATCATGCGCTGGATGTATTCCAGCTCCAGCTGGCGCGGCTTGCGGATGCGCATGGCGCCTTGCACCCAGTCACTGCCCAGGTGCAGGTAGCGCACACCGTCAAACTCACTCAGGGTGGCGCCGGCCAGCAGGGTTTGTTGGCGTTTTTTGGTGGCCATGTCGCGGGCTTGTTATCCGGCCCGCATGATGCCGTGCGCTGCAAACACAGCACCCCAGGCGGCGCATTTGCGGGCGAGGGACCAGGTCGCGTTGGCCGGGCTGCTTGACGGCAGGCGGTAGGCCGGCAAGCCGCTGGCTGCGGTGATGCGCATGCTGCGCGCCGACGTGGCGCCGTTGTGCGCAATGGCCACCAGCAGCGGCAGCCGGGCGGCCAGGCCAAGCAAGTCATTCGGCCGGGCCTGGGTGATGGCGCTGTCCAGGCTGCCGGGGCGGCGGCAACTGGCGTAGACATCCCACAGGCCCAGGCCGTGCTGCTGCAGCAGCGCCAGCCGGTCCGGGTAGGGCAGCGCCAGCAGGTCCAGCCCCCACAGCGTGCCCAGGATGGGCCAGAAGTGGTTGCGTGGATGGCCGTAATACTGCTGCGCCTGCAGCGAGACCAGACCCGGAAAACTGCCCAGCAACAGCAAGCGTGTGCCCGGCCCGGCCACCGCGGCCAGGCCGCTCAGCAGTGGGCCGCTGGCATCGGCTACCGGCGTATCAAGCCTGGCCAAGCTGCCGCTCCAACGCCGCCAGCCGGGGCAGCGCGGCATGGGCGTTGGCCGTGGTTTGCGCGGCGGTCTGTGCCAGTGACCAGCCACGCAGCGTGGCCAGGTGGGCGGCAATGCGAGGCAACTCAGCCGGCTCGTTGCGCGCCGTGGCACCGGCCGCACGCTGCGCTGCGGTTTGGTAAAGCCACTGCGGCGGGATGTCGGGCGCGTCGGTCTCCAGCACGATGGCGCTGGCCGGCAGGCTGCAGGCCAGGCGGCGAATCTGCAGCGCCGCGTCGAACGTCAGCGTGCCACCAAAACCCAGCTTGAAGCCCAGGCCGGTGAACAGCCCCGCCTGCACCGCGCTGCCATTGAACGCATGCGCAATGCCGCCCACCACCGGGATGCGGCGCAAGCCCTGCAACAAGGCGTCGGCCGAGCGCCGCACATGCAGCAGTACCGGCAGCCCGGCATCCCGCGCCAGCTTGAGCTGGGCCGTGTAGAAACGCGCCTGGCGCGCCCGGTCATGCCCGGGCACAAAGTGGTCCAGGCCGATCTCGCCCACCGCCACCAGGTGCGGGTCGTCCCGGTGGCTGGCCAGCGCGGCTTGCAGGCGGTCCAGGTCGTCCGCCGCCGCCTGATCGACAAACAGCGGGTGGATGCCCAGCGCGTAGGCCAGGCCGTGGGCATGGGCCAGCGCGCGCACCGCCTCAAACTGCGCCGCCAGCACAGCAGGCAGCACCAGCATGGCCACACCCGCCGCGCGGGCGCGCGCCAGCACCGCCGGCCGATCGGGGTTGAACTCCGGCGCGTCCAGGTGGCAGTGGGTGTCGGTCCAGCGCATGGCGGGATCATGCCCCGCTGCAGCGCTGGGGCAGCGCGCGGCGTGGTACTGTCACCACGGGTAGCCCGGTGCCGGCTGCCGGAGGCGCTGACAATGGCCCGCCCCACGCTGTACAGCCGATCCCCGCAGCAGCCCAGCCCGCAGGGGCGGGCTGGCCCGCCCGCCGACCCGCAAGCCCAGGATCCGCAAGCCCAGGACCTGCAAGCCCAGCACCTGCAAGCCCAGCACCTGCAAGCCCATCTTGGCCTGCGTGCCCGCCTGGCGCTGCGCCTGCACAAACACCAGCGTGGCCTGGTGGTCAGTGCGTTGCTGGCGCTGATCGTGGCCGCCGGCTGGCCGGCCTGGACGGCACGGGCGCAGCGGCCACTCAGCATCGCCCAGATCGAGACCGCGCTGCGTGATTCCATCGCCAAGCAGCCGCTGGCCTCGGCCGGTGTGGCCGCGTATGAGGCCGTCCTGCCGTCAGTGGTGCGGGTGGTGGGTGAAAGCAGCGCCAAGCTGGCCCCGGACGACGCGATGCACCACCCAGCCGGCCGCCATGGCCAGGCCTTGCCACCAGGCGCACGGCAGGCCCGGCCCGGCCTGCCAAACGGCGCCGGCCAGCCCGGCCCGGCCGCTGCCGACCCGCACCAGGGCCCGGTGGACGGCCGCAGCGTGGGCACCGGTGTGGTGATCGTGGACAAGGGCCTGATCCTGACCAGCCTGCATGTGGTGGACGGTGCCGACAAGCTCACTGTCACCTTTTTTGACGGCAGCCAGAGCGAGGCCTACATCGTCAGCCGCCAGCCCGAGAACGACATGGCGGTGCTGCAGGCCAAGACCATCCCCGATGACCTGCATGCCGCCACCTTGCGGTCCACCAGCGGCCTGGCCCCTGGTGAGGCGGTGCTGGCGGTGGGGTTCCCGTTTGGCATCGGGCCGTCGGCATCGCTGGGGGTGGTGTCGGGCCTGAAGCGCGATTTTCGCGCGCCCGACGGCAAGCAGGCACTCAGCAACCTGATCCAGTTTGATGCCGCTGCCAACCCGGGCAACTCAGGTGGCCCGCTGGTGACGATGGACGGCCATGTGGTGGGCATCGTGGCGGCCATCATGAACCCCAACCAGCAGCGCACCTTCATCGGCATCGGCTTTGCGGTGCCGATCGAAAACGCCGCCGCAGGCGCCGGCATGCCACCGTTTTAACCCGCCCTTGGGCGCACAGACCATGACCGAAGCCGACAAGATTGCGCCTGAATCCGCTCAATTGATGGAGCGGATTCTTTATGAGGTCAAACGGGTCGTGGTCGGCCAAGACCGGTTCTTGGAGCGCGTGATGGTGGCCCTGCTGGCCCAGGGCCATGTGCTGGTGGAGGGTGTGCCTGGCCTGGCCAAGACACTCACCGTGCGCACCCTGGCCGGCACGCTGCGCGGCAGCTTCAAGCGCATCCAGTTCACGCCCGACCTGGTGCCGGCCGACCTGGTGGGCACGCGCATCTACAACCAGAAGACGGGTGAATTTGGCACCACCCTGGGCCCGGTGTTTACCAACCTGCTGCTGGCTGACGAGATCAACCGCGCACCGGCCAAGGTGCAAAGCGCCTTGCTGGAGGTGATGCAGGAGCGGCAGGTGACGAGTGCTGGTGAATCACACAAGGTGCCCACGCCGTTTGTGGTGATGGCCACGCATAACCCGATCGAGACCGAGGGCACCTACCCGCTGCCCGAGGCGCAGGTGGACCGTTTCATGATGAAGGT
>JANPOW010000046.1:0-7056 GCA_031428185.1 Betaproteobacteria bacterium
TGAGTGTGGCGGCCCTGACCAGGCTCACGCTGGGCCGGGCCAGGCGTCACCCACTGGCGCCGGCGCTGGCCGGTGCCTTGCTTGGTTTCTGGGTGGTGGGCGCGGTGGACAGCCTGCTGGACATGCCGCGTGTGGCCACCCTGTTTTTGTTGCTCACGGCCGTCGGCCTGAGCTTGCGCGACAGCCGGCAGCGCTGAGCGGCTGCGCCGTGGTTCTGGCGGTCCTGGCAACAGTGGTTGCGGTACAGCCCGGCCTTACCTGCTGTCAAAACGCAGATCGCCAAACCAGGCCTCGGTGCGAATTTTCAAATCATCGCTGTCGGTGGCCACACCCACGCCGCTGACGCGGCCGGGTGCAGCGCCAAAGACACGTCGGTAATCGTCCACCACATTGCGGCGGTAGTGGCGCCATTGCCCGGTGGCGCCACTGCCGCTTTCAACCACCAGGTAGCGAATGCGGCCGCTGCGCTGGTAGCGCAGCACACTCTCGGTGGGCGCCTGGCCGTCCCACACATACATCAGCATGGCAAACGGCAGCAACACGCCGGTGAACAGCTCCACCTGGTCTTGGAACAGGCGGTCACGCAGGGGGATCAGCGCGGCATCGCCGTCAAATGCCACCATCACGCGGGCCGGGCTGTCGTCACGTTCATCGTCGGCCACGGTGGCGCTGGCCGGCACCTCGTCGACCCGCCAAGCCCACTCCAGCCAGGGCAGTTGCAGCGGGTCGATGTCGACCTCGCAGCGCAGCGCCGAGGTGGATGAGTCAGCCACCGCATGCACCACGCGGCGGCCATCCTGGTCGGCCAGTGCGTAGTGGGTGGCTGGCAGGTTGCGGCGCAACTGCTCTGCATACCAGCCCGCTGGCAGGCCGCCGATGCCGGTGCTGGTGGAAAACGGCAGCGGCGCCCCGGGTGTGGCTAGCGCTGCGGGCCGTGGTGGGCTGGCACAGCCGCCCAGGCCCAGCGCGGTAGCCGCACCCAGGCACCAGGCGCGGCGCGTCTGGTCAGGGCTGGCGGGGCCAGACGATGCGCCAGCCAGCGGCTGCGGCAAGTGCGTTGACATGGGCCGCTAGCCTATCGCAGCACCATGCGGCCGCTGTGACGGCGGCTGTGGCGGCGGCTGTGGCGGCGGCTGCGCGGGCTGTGGCGGCAGGTCTGCGCGTTGTTGATGCGCACGACACCCCAGGCCGGGCCGCTAGAGTGCGGCCATTCACACCACCGCGAGCACGGCCATGGCCACACCACCCAGCCCAAAAATCGACATCAAGGCCATCGCCAACGACAGCGGCGTGGCCGTGGAGGCCTATGACACCTACGACACTGACGAAGAAACCCTGGCCGCCGCGCACCGCTTTGCCGCCGGCCTGCTGGGCCGGGTGGCGCAGCTGTGCGAGGCCCAGCCCGGCCTCAAGGTGATGGACGCGGCGGCGCTGCGCAACCTGGCCAAGTCCTTGCTGCCGGGCGGCTGAGGCCCGGGCAGCGTGTTGCGCGCAGGTGGCTCAATCCACCTCGCTGCGGCGCGGCAGGTCCGCACCGCGCCGGCCGCAGGTGACGGCGGCGGCCCGGGCGGCAAAGCCCAGGGCCTGCTGCAGAGCGGCGGCGTCCAGTGCGGCCACACCGGCCGGCGTGGCGCGGCCGGTTTCGGCCAGCCAGGTCAGCAGCGCGGCCTGGAAGGTGTCGCCCGCGCCCACCGTGTCCACCACCGTCACCGGCACCGGCGGCGTCACCACGCTGTGCCGGGCAGTGAAGGCCACCGCGCCCTCGGCCCCCCGTGTCACCACCACCAGCGGGGTGCCGGCGGCCAGCGCGCTGGCGGCAAACTGCTCGATGGCCCGGCCGGGGTAGAGCAGGGCCAGGTCTTCATCACTGACCTTGAGCAAATGGGTGCGCGGCAGCATCCACTGCAGCGTTTCACGCCACAGGCCCAAGTCGGGTTCAACATTGGTGCGGATGTTGGGGTCGTAGGCGATCAGGCTGCGTCGGTGCTCACGCTCCACCAGCGCGCGCTGGGTGGCCGCCACCGGTGCCACCACCATCGCATAACTGCCAAAGTGGAAGACCTTGGCCGTGGCCGGCAGGCGCGCCAGGTCAGCCGGCAGCACTTGGCGGTCAGCGCCGGCGTGGCCGTAAAACGCATAACTGGGCACACCACGGGCGTCCAACCCCACCAGGCTGAGGGTGGTGGGCGCGTCCACCCGGGCCACCGCGCTGCTGGCAATGCCTTCATGGTCCAGCGCCTGCATCAGCCGTTCACCGGCAAAACCGGTGCCGATGCCGCCAAAAAACCCCACCGGCTGGCCCAGCCGCGCCAGGCCCAGCGCCACGTTGAACGGTGAGCCACCGATGCGGCCGTCAAAACCCAGTCCGGTGGGCGTGGTGCCGGTGGCAAACACGTCAAACAAGGCCTCGCCGCAAACGATGAACATGGTGGGTCTCCGGGATGGGGTGCTGGCGCCTGGCTGCCAATACCCGCCGCGCCGGCGCCGTGGCAGGGCCAGAGTGTCCGGCCGCCGGCTTCTGCACCAGGTGGGGGTTTTCCATTAATCATTCAACTTGATTTATTAAATAGTGGCCCGCAGAATCTGGCCGGCAGCTGAATCCCCAGCGGCCGGCGGCCCGGCCAGATGCCGCACAGGGGCATGAGCAGCCAGCGCCCCGTTCAAACCACCCAGGAGACTTGCATGCGCGCACCTTTCATCACTTTTGCTTCGGCCACCGCCCTGGCCCTGGCCGCCAGCGCCAGCTTTGCCGCTGGTGAACCGGTGATCGGCCTGATCACCAAGACCGAGACCAACCCCTTCTTTGTGAAGATGAAAGAGGGCGCTGACGCCGCGGCAAAAGCCAAGGGCGCCAAACTGCTGAGCGGCGCCGGCAAGGCCGACGGTGACAACGCCGGCCAGGTGACGGCGATGGAAAACATGATTGCCGCCGGCGCCAAGACCATCCTGATCACGCCCAGCGACAGCAAAGCCATCGTGCCGGCCATCAAGAAGGCCCGTGACAAAGGCGTGATGGTGATTGCACTCGACAGCCCCACCGACCCGGTGGACGCCACTGACGCGCTGTTTGCCACCGACAACTACAAGGCCGGTGAGCTGATCGGCCAGTACGCCAAGGCCGCACTTGCTGTTTCGGCACCAGGCAAGCCGGCCCGGATCGTGACGCTGGATCTGTTCCCCGGCCACCCGGTGGGCGCGCAACGCCACAACGGTTTCTTGAAAGGCTTTGGCCTGGCCGCCCCCGACGCCAAGAGCAATGCGCTGGGCAAGGCCGCTGAAGTGGTCTGCATGGCCGACAGCTTTGGTGACCGCGCCAAAGGCCAGACCGCGATGGAAAACTGCCTGCAGAAGAACCCGGACGTGAACCTGGTCTACACCATCAATGAGCCGGCCGCTGCGGGCGCCTTCACCGCGCTCAAGATAGCCGGCAAGGAAAAGGGCGTGGTCATCGTCTCGGTGGACGGCGGCTGCGACGGCATCAAGGATGTGGGAGGCGGCGTGATTGCCGCCACCAGCCAGCAATACCCGCTGAAGATGGCGGCGATGGGCGTGGACGCCGGCATCGAGTACGCCAAGAGCGGCAAGAAGGCGGCCGGTTACACCGACACCGGCGTGACGCTGATCGCCGCCAAGGCCATGGCGGGTGTGGACAGCAAGGACGTGAAGACCGGCACCGACCTCTGTTGGGGAAAACGCTGACCCGCCCCCGCAGCGCCTTCGGCGCGCCCGCTCAAGGGGGCGAAGCCAGCAGCCCGGCAGAGCCGGTTCTGCGGCTTCTGTTGGGTTGGCGCGGTGCGTGGCCACGAGCACCGCGCCTGGTTTGACCGAAATACCTGGGCGCGATTTGCGCCTCCGCATCCACCGGGGCTGTTGACATGAAGCTACCTCCGATCGGCCAACTCGGCCCCTTCATCGCGCTGCTGATCGCCTGCGTCTTTTTTGCCACGCAGACCGACCGCTTCCTGACCGGCGCCAACTTGAGCCTGGTGCTGCAGCAGGTGATGGTGGTGGGGGTGATTGCGATTGGCCAGACGCTGATCGTGCTGACCGCCGGCATCGATTTGTCCTGCGGCATGGTGATGGCGCTGGGCAGCATCGTGATGACCAAGTTTGCGGCTGACTTTGGCCTGCCGGTGCCACTGGCCATCCTGTGTGGCATCGGTGTCACCGCGCTGTTTGGCCTGCTCAACGGCCTGCTGGTGACGCGCATCAAGCTGCCACCCTTCATCGTGACGCTGGGCACGCTGAACATCGCGTTTGCCATCACCCAGCTTTATTCCAACGCCCAGACGGTGACTGATGTGGCGCCCGCAATGACCTGGCTGGGCAACACGTTTTCCATCGCCGGCACCGAGGTCGGTTTTGGTGTGGTGCTGATGATCGCGCTGTACCTGGCGGTGTGGTTCTGGCTGCGCGAGACTGCCGCCGGCCGCCACGTCTACGCGGTGGGCAACAACCCCGAGGCCACGCGCCTCACCGGCATCGCCACCGACAAGGTGCTGCTGGGCGTGTATGTGCTGGCCGGCGTGTTTTACGGCATTGCGTCGCTGCTGAGCGTGGCGCGCACCGGGGTGGGTGACCCGAACGCCGGCCAGACCGAAAACCTGGACGCCATCACCGCCGTGGTGCTGGGCGGCACCAGCCTGTTTGGTGGCCGTGGGGTGATTCTGGGCACGCTGGTGGGCGCGGTGGTGGTGGGTGTGCTGCGCAACGGCCTGACGCTGATGGGCGTGGCCTCGGTTTACCAGGTGCTGATCACCGGCATTCTGGTGATCCTGGCGGTGGCCATCGACCAACTGTCGCGCAAGGGCGCGCGCTGAAAGGACCATGGCCATGTCAACCACCACCCCCCGCATCGTGATGCAGGCTACCGGCCTGATCAAGCGCTACGGCCAGGTCACCGCGCTAGACGGCGCTGACTTTGAGCTGCGCGCCGGGGAGATCCTGGCCGTGATCGGCGACAACGGCGCCGGCAAGTCCAGCCTGATCAAGGCGCTGTCGGGCGCCACCATCCCCGACGAAGGCCGCATCGAGCTGGACGGCCAGTGCATCCAGTTCAAAAGCCCGATCGACGCCCGCCGCGTGGGCATCGAGACGGTCTACCAAGACCTGGCCGTGGCCCCGGCCATGACGATTGCCGAAAACCTGTTCTTGGGCCGTGAGCTGCGCCGCCCCGGCTTTTTGGGCCAGTGGCTGCGCATGCTGGACAAAAAAGCCATGCTGCAGCAGAGCATCGAACGCATGAATGAGCTGAAGGTGGGCATCCGCTCGATGACGCAGGCGGTCGAGACGCTGTCCGGCGGCCAGCGCCAGTGTGTGGCGGTGGCGCGTGCGGCGGCCTTTGCCGAGCATGTGGTGATCCTGGACGAGCCCACCGCCGCGCTCGGTGTGAAGGAGGGCAACATGGTGCTGGAGCTGATCCGCCGGGTGCGCGACAAAGGCCTGCCGGTGATCTTGATCAGCCACAACATGCCGCATGTGTTTGAGATCGCCGACCGCATCCACGTGGCGCGGCTGGGCAAACGTGCTGCGGTGCTCAACCCCAAGAAGATCAGCATGAGCGACACCGTGGCGGTGATGACCGGTGCGATGGCGCCGGCCGACATCCCGGCAGACTGCCTGGCGTGAGCGTGCAGCCATGTTGAAAGGCATTGACCCGCTGCTGACCCCCGCGTTGCTGCAGGTGCTGGCCGCGATGGGCCACGGTGACGAGACCGTGCTGACCAGTGCGCTGCAGCCCGACGCCAACGTCATCGTCATCGTCATCGTCAAGAAAAGCGTGATTGCCGAGGCGCGGCGTGCCTGATGCCAAGGGCGCAAGCTGCGCCAGTCAGGCCGCCAGTCAGGCCGAAAATGAGGCCGCCGCCTCGCGCCTGAAGCCGCGTGGCTCCAGCCAGGGCGGCCTGCGCCAGTACAACGAACGCGTGGTGCTGCAGGCCATCCGGCTGCACGGCGCGCTGCCCGGCGCCGAGATTGCGCGCCAGACCCAGCTCACTGCGCAAACCGTGTCGATGATCACCAAGCGGCTAGAGGCCGATGGCCTGCTGCTGCGCGGTGCGCCGCAGCGCGGCCGGGTGGGCCAGCCGTCGGTGCCGCTGTCGCTCAACCCGGACGGGGCTTACGCCATCGGCATCAAGGTGGGCCGGCGCAGTATGGACGTGCTGCTGGTCGATTTCACCGGCACGGTGCGCCAGCGTTGGCAGCTGGACTACCCCTACCCCGACCCAGCCCAGCTGCTGGTCGAGATCGGCGCCCGCCTGGCCGAAATCCGCCAATCCTTGAGCCCGGCCCAGCATGAGCGGCTGCAAGGCGTGGGCATTGCCGCACCGCTCAACCTGGGTGGTTGGCAAACCCTGCTGGACATGCCACCCGAGGTGGCCGCCGGTTGGCCAGGCACCGACCTGCGCGCCGCCGTGGCCGCACTCACCGACCTGCCCGTCACGCTGCTCAAAGACACGGCTGCAGCCTGTGTGGCCGAGCTGGTGGCCGGCCGCGGGCGCAGCATCCCCAGTTTTTTGTATGTGTTTGTCGACACCTTCATCGGCGGCGGCCTGGTGCTGGACAGCCACCTGCGCGCCGGCCTGCGTGGCAACGCCGGGGCCATCGGGTCCATGCCGCTGGCCACTGCCGCCGGGCGGGCCGGGCCGCATGCGGCAGGTGGCGCCGGCCTGCCCACGCCGCCGCAGCTGCTCAGCGTGGCCTCGCTGCTCAACCTGGAGTTGCTGTACCTGGCCGCCGGCCTGGACATTGGCGCGGTGGCCGACGGGCGTGCGCTGCAGGCGCCGTGGGCGCCACACACCCAGGCCTGGCTGCAAGACGCCGCTGCCGCCGTCGCCCTGGCCGTCAACAGTGCGGCCTGCCTGCTGGACCTGGAAAGCGTGATCCTGGACGGCTCGTTCAGCCGGGCCTTGCAAGCCGCGCTGCAAGCCGCGCTGGACCGCGCACTCGACCGCTACAGCTGGGAGGGTGTGACCCGCCCCGCGCTGCTGGCCGGCACCATCGGCGCGGACGCCCGCGCGCGGGGCGGTGGGCTGCTGACGCTGCATGCCAACTTTG
>JANPOW010000047.1:0-11367 GCA_031428185.1 Betaproteobacteria bacterium
CGGATCTGCTCGGGCGCCGGGCCCGGGTCTCGGTCCGGCAAGCCGCGCATGAACAACACGGAGGCCCGATCAATGCGCGATCAAGGCCCGCACGTCACCCTCCCAGCCCTTGACCTTGGCCAGCAGGTGCTGGCGCTGCGCCGTGCTGGTGCTGTTGTGCAGGTTGGCGGCCAGGCTGCAGTTGGCGTCCATCACCGCGTCGGCATAGGTTTTGTAATCCGCGCTGGGCGCCTGCAGCACCTCGGCACCCAGCCGGCGCAGGCCGGCTTGCACGCTGTCGGCATCGCTGCGCTCGGCCTGCCACTGGCGCAGGCTGCGCAGGATCTCGCTGTTGCGGCGTTGGCGCTCGGCCAGCCAGGTGTCGGGGTTGAACGGCGACGCCGCCAGGTCAGCCGCCAGACGTTGGCGCTGGGCGCTGTCCAGCGTGCCGTAGGCGGTCTCGGCCCGGTCCATGGCCCGCTTCAAGCTGGCTTTCTGGCGCGCGGCCGGCACGCTCTGCAGGTAGTCGGCCTCGGCCTCGGCGTGTTTCTTGGCCTGGCGCCGCTCCACCTGGCGGATCTGCTCGGGCGTCATGCTGCGCACTTGCGCGGCCAGCGCCGGCACAGCGTGCTCAAAGGCGCGCTGGCCACGCTGCTGCCAGGCTTGCACTGTGCTGCAAATCTGCGTTGGGGTGACTTTGTCCACGGCCAGGGCCTGCAAGGCCACCAGGGCCTGGGCGTATTCCGGCAACTGGGTGGCACGATGCCAGGCGAACCAATCGGCCAGCGCGGCTTTGACGCGCGGCGACTGCTCGCTGCTGAAGTCGGCGTAGGCGTCCAGCCACCAATACGCCAGCACCGGGCCTTGGTTGTAGGTCAGGCGCACGGCGCTGCAGCCCACCAACAGCGGCACAAACAGCGGCACAAACAGCGCCAGCAGCAACCAGATAATCCACTTTCTTATCGACATCGGATCGGGCACTTTCATGGCGTTGGACATCGTGATCATGGCGGCGGGCAAAGGCACCCGGATGAAATCGCGCCTCCCCAAAGTGCTGCACCGGCTGGCTGGCCGGCCGCTGTTGCTGCATGTGCTGGCCACCACCGAAGCACTGCCGGCGCACCGCAGCTGGGTTGTCACCGGCCACGGCGCTGAGGCGGTGGAGTCTGCCATTGCCGGCAGTGGTGCGCAGTCGGTGCGGCAGGTGCCACAACTGGGCACCGGCCACGCCGTGCAGCAGGTGGCGCCGAACCTGGCAGCTGTGGGCACCACGCTGATCCTCAATGGCGACGTGCCGCTGATCGAGGCCGGCACCGCCCGGGCGCTGGCAGATGCCTGCGGCGGTGAGCGGCTGGCGCTGCTGACCATCACGCTGGCTGACGCCACAGGCTACGGGCGGATCGTGCGCAGCGCCGACGGCACGGCGGTGTTAGGCATCGTCGAGCACAAGGACGCCAGCCCGGCGCAGCGCGACATCCGTGAGGTGTACACCGGGATGATGGCCGCGCCCACCGCCGCGCTGAAACGCTGGCTGGCCGCACTCAAGAATGACAACGCCCAGGGTGAGTTCTACCTGACTGACATCGTGGCCATGGCGGTGGCTGACGGTGTGCCGGTGGTGGCCAGCCAGGCCACCGATGACACCGAGGTGCTGGGTGTCAACAGCCCGCTGCAGTTGGCTGACCTGGAGCGCCGCCTGCAGCGCCGCCAGGCCGACGCACTGCTGGAAGCGGGCGTGCGGCTGGCCGACCCGGCGCGGTTCGACCTGCGCGGCACGCTGCAGCACGGCCAGGATGTGGAGATTGACGTGGGCTGCGTGTTTGAGGGCACGGTGGTTCTGGGCGATGAGGTGCGCATCGGCGCCCACTGCGTGATCCGCGACGCGGTGCTGCAGGCCGGCACGGTGGTGCATCCGTTCAGCCATATCGATGGCGCGCGCATTGGCGCGGGCGCATTGATCGGCCCGTTTGCCCGGCTGCGGCCGGGCGCTGAGCTGGCCGACGAGGTGCACATCGGCAATTTTGTCGAGGTCAAGAACTCCACCCTGGCCAAAGGCGCCAAGGCCAACCACCTGGCCTATCTGGGTGACGCCACCGTGGGTGAGCGGGTCAACTTTGGCGCCGGCAGCATCACCGCCAACTACGACGGCGCCAACAAGCACCGTACCGTGATCGGCCCCGATGCCCACATCGGCAGCAACTGTGTGCTGATTGCACCGGTGATCATCGGTGAGGGTGGCACGGTGGGCGGTGGCAGCACCATCAGCAAAAACACACCGGCCGGCCAACTGACGGTGGCGCGTGGCAAGCAGGTGTCGATTGCGGGTTGGTCGCGGCCGGCAAAAACCCGCCGAGGCTGACCGGGCCAGCGCTGGCCGGGCCTCAGCCCGGCGCCTGGTCCAGCACCGACGCTGCCAGGCACAAGTCGTCCCAGGCCTTGGCCTTGTCGGCCGGCTGGCGCAGCAGGTAGGCCGGGTGGTAGGTGACGACCAGCGGCACGCCGTGCCAGCTGTGCAGCCGGCCACGCAGCCGGCCGATGGGCTCGTCGCTGCCCAGCAGGGACTGCACCGCAAAGCGGCCCATTGCCAGGATCACCCGGGGTTGCACCAGCGCCACCTGGCGTTGCAAAAACGGCTGGCAGGTGGCCAGTTCTTGCGGGCTGGGGTTGCGGTTGCGCGGCGGCCGGCATTTCAAGGTGTTGGCTATGTAGACCTGGTGCGCCGGGTCATCCAGCGGGGCGTCAGCCGGTGTCTGGTCTGGCCGACCCGGCGCAGCGGCCGGGTTGCGGCTCAGGCCCAGCGCCCGCAGCATGCGGTCCAGCAACTGGCCGGATTCACCGACAAACGGCTCGCCGCAAGCGTCCTCGTGCTCACCCGGCGCCTCGCCCACCACCATGCAGTGGGCGCGCAGGTGGCCCACACCAAACACGGTCTGGCGTCGGCTGTCGCACAGGCCGCAGGCGTGGCAGTCGGCCACTGCGCTGCGCAGGCTGGGCCAGTCCATCGTGGCCGCTGTGGCGGTGGCAGCGCTGGCCAGCGACACGGCTGGCCGCGGCGGCACTGCAGCAGGGGTTGCGGGCGCTGCCGGCCGTGGTGCCGTTGCGGCTGCCGGGCTGGGCGCGGCAGGGGATGCGGCCGCAGCGCCGCTGGCCGGCGCACTGGTGGGCAGGCCGGCCGCCGCCACGGCCGGCGGCAGCCACAGCCGCAAGCCCATGGCCTGCAGCATGGCCTGTTGGGGCTCAGACCAACGCATGCAGGCCTGCACTGGCGGGCGGGTCCAGCAGGCGCTGCAGCACCAGCGCGTCCTCCCGCAGTTGGTGGTCAGCCGGGTAGTAGTTGCGCCGGCAGCCGACCTGGACAAAGCCAAAACGCCGGTACAGCGCGCGGGCGGCGGTATTGCTGGGCCGCACCTCCAGCCACAGCGCCTGCTCACCACGCTGGCGGCATTGCGCCATCACGCGTTGCAGCATGGCCGCGCCCAGGCCGGCGCGTTGCTGCAACGGTGCCACGGTGAGGTTGAGTAAGTGCGACTCTTCAAACCCTGGCATCACCACAAAATAGCCATTCAGTGCGCCGTTGCTGGCCAGGTACAGGTCCGCGTGGTAGCCCGCCGCCAGGGAATCGATGAAGTTGGCGCCGCTCCACGGGTGGCTGTAGGCGGTGGTCTCGATGGCCATCACGGCCGGCAGGTCGACAACACGCATGGGCCGGTACATCGGGCCGGTGTATGGGCGCAATTGGGCGTTCATGGCGCTGCGCCTGGCGCCACCACGGGCGCCACGTCGGTTGCTGCTGCTGCCGCCGCTGCAGTCAGTCGGGCCTGTTTGTCGACCAGCCGCTCGGCGGTGGTTTGGGCCACTTTGTCGCGCAGGTACAGCGGCAGGGCCTGGTCGGCCGGGATGGCGGCGCCGCTGTGCCAGGCGGCTTCAGCCAGCCGCAGCAGCGCACCCGCGCGGTTGGCGCAATGCGGCCAGCAGGTGGCGCTGCCCCAGGGCAATTGCGCCGCAAAAGCGCTGCATGCATTGCCGGCCACCTGCTGCGGCGGGCTGGCCTGCCATCGCGCTGCCAAGGCCGCCAGTGTCCACAACTGCGGCGCCACCAGCACCTGCCAGGTGCGGCCATCAAACTGGTAGTGGGCGGCATAGACCTCCTGCATGCGGGCGTCCATCACCACCCACCAGTCGGCAGCCGGCGTGGCACCAGACACCGCAGCTGCGGCCATGGCCTGCAGCCGGGCGTCCTCCGCCTGGATCAGCAGGCTGTCGATGGCCAGCACCGGCACATCCAGGCCGAAGGCCAGGCCTTGCGCCACCGCGCAGGCGGTGCGCAAGCCGGTAAAGGCGCCCGGCCCTTGCCCAAAGGCGATGGCCTGTAGCGCGCTGGCCGGCAGCCCGGCCTGGCTCAGCAGGCCCAGCAGCGCCGGGATCAACTGGCTGGACGCCTCGGCCCCGCCCGCCCCGTGGTGGCACCACACACCGGCCGGTGTCAGGGCGCCAGCGGCCAGGCTGTCGGTGGCAGTGTCCAGGGCAAGCAGGCAGGGTGTCATGGCTGGCAAAAAGTGTAGCGGCGGGCCGTGCCCCTTGCAGCCGCCGGCAGGCCCTGGCCGGCCGTGCTGCGCACCATCAGAACGGGTTGCTGGACGCGCGTGACGCCGCCTGGCTGCCAATCCGGTTGTGGGCGTTGGGCCCCAGGTGGCGGTCGGTGGCCCACAGGTGGCTGGTGACCACGGCACCGCTGACCAAGGCGCTGCCGTCGCAGGCCAGCGCGGCAGTGGCGGCACTGTCGGGGTTGATCACATCCGGCATGGGGCAGGCCGGCGCGTTGGTGATGGCCGGCGAGGTCAAGAACGACGACGGTGACCTGGCCATGGCCGAGACGATGTCGTCGGCCAGCACCAGGCCGTAGTTGCGGCCGTCGTACTTGGCCGAGTCGATGCGGGTGCGCAGGTAGGCGTTGAACTCGGTGGTCAGGTCTTTCAGCAGCGCGCTGGCACCGGGGTTGGTTTGGTTGGCCGTCGCCGCGTAGGGGCTGACGCCCAGGTTGGCCACGGTCATCACCAGCGCGCGGGCGCCGGTGGCCAGGATGGCGTTGACCTGCTCGGCCGCATGGCCACCACGGCGCTGCGCTTCAGCCACGGCCTCGGTGCGGGTCATGCCGGTCAGGGTGCGCTCGTACAGCGCGATGATGTCGTTGCTGCCGATCATCACGGTGGCGATGTCTTTGGGCCCCAGGTCGGGCAGGTTGGCGCGCTGCTGGGCCAGGCCCAGGCTGGGGTCATCCACCGTGGCCAGCCGTTGCGCCAGGCTGAAGGCGCGTGGCGTTTCGGCATTCGGGTTGCACTGCGCAAACACAAAACCGTAGTGGCTGGCCACCAGCTGCGCCACGGTCGGGTCAACCCGACATTTTCCCGAGCTGCCCGAGCTGCGGTCGTTGATGCCGTACTTGAAGCCGTCATGCACACCGGTGCCGTCGACAAAATCCTCCAGCAGGCTGCTTTCGTCACCAAAAACAATCAGCCGGTTGGGCTTGAAGGCCTCCACTTGTGAGGTGCCACCGCCGCAGGACGCCAGCAACACCGTGGCCGCCAGCACGCTGGCCCGCAACGGCGCGTGCAGCCAGGGCTGGCAGTGGCGCAAATCTCGCAGAAGAGTCATCTGGGTTCCATCAATCACGAAGTGGGGTAACGCGGCAGCGGCTGCGTCAGGGGGCGGCGGCGCGGCGCAGGCGGTCGGCCACACCGTCCCAGGCGGGCAGGTCGGGCGGGGTTTCGACCCAGATTTCAGCCGTGCCGGGGGTGTCGAGCTGGCGCAAGACCGAAAACAACTCATGTGCCGCGGCGGCTGCGTCGGCCGGCATGCAGCGCCAGCGCAGGCCGGTGATGCCCTGGCCGATGCGGCGCGAATATACCGCCAGCCCTGGCGGCAGGCCGTGCGGCTGTGCCAACGCGCCGGCCACCGCGCTGGCCAGTGCGGCGGCGGTATGCAGGCGCAGCCGCGCGGCCGGAGCGTAGTGCGAGGCCAGTGTGCCGGGTGCTTTGGACGCCGTGGCACCCGGCGCCTGAAGTGGCTGGCCCAGCACGGCCTCCAGTTCGGCCCGGGTCAGCACACCGGGGCGCAACAAGACCGGGTGGCCGCTGCACAAATCGATGATGGTGGATTCGATGCCCAGCGCGCACGGGCCACCGTCCAGCACCCACAGCGTGGGGCCAAACTCTTGCTCGACATGCGCGGCCAGCGTGGGGCTGATGCGGCCAAAACGGTTGGCACTGGGCGCGGCCACACCCGGCACCCCCAGCGCGGCGGCGGCTTGCAGCAGCGCCTGGGCCACCGGGTGGGCGGGGCAGCGCAAGCCGATGCCGGGCTGGTGGCCGGACGCGGCCGCAGCCATGCCCGGGGCACGTGGCACGATCAGCGTGACCGGGCCGGGCCAGAAGGCAGCCGCCAGCCGGTGCGCGGCGCCAGGCAGGCTGCTGGCAAATTGGGCCGCTGCGGCGATGCCGGTGACATGCACGATCAGCGGGTGGTCGGCCGGCCGGCCTTTGGCGGCAAAGATGGCGGCCACCGCGCTGGCGCTGTCGGCACGTGCGCCCAGGCCGTACACGGTTTCGGTGGGCAAGCCCAGCAGCCCGCCGTCCGCCAGCCGGTGCGCTGCGGCTTGCAGCGCGGTCGGGTCATCACCCCGCAACACGGTCATTGGCGGGCCACCACGTCAGAACGCCGGCAGGCCCAGCAGCGCGGCGGCTTGGCAGCCGGTGGCGCGGGCGCTGGCCGGGTTGGCGGCGGTCACGGTCAGGTGGCCCATCTTGCGGCCTGGCCTGGCGCTGGTTTTGCCGTACAGGTGCAGGTGGGCGCCTGGCAGGGCCAGCACATCAGCCCAGGGCGGCGTGGTCTCGGCACTGCCTGGGCCGGCCGGGAACCACAAGTCCCCCAGCAGATTGAGCATCACCGCCGCCGAGTGCTGGCGCGGTGCGGTGAGCGGCAGGCTGGTGAGGGTGCGCACCTGCAGCTCAAACTGGCTCACATCGCTGCCGTCCACCGACCAGTGGCCGGAGTTGTGCGGCCGGGGCGCCATCTCGTTGGCCACCAGGCTGCCATCACGTAGCACAAAAAATTCGACACACAACACACCGACGTAGTCCATCGCGTCGGCCAGCGCCACCGCTGCCTCAGCAGCCTGCTGCTGCAATGCGGGGCTGGCGTCGGGTGCGGGCACTTGTGTGACGGCCAGGATGCCATCCCGGTGCAGGTTTTGCTGCACCGGCAGGCGCACAACCTGGCCTGAGCCACTGCGCGCCACCAGCACGCTCAGCTCCAGCGCCAGCGGCAGCAATTGCTCCAGCACGCAGGGCACCTGGCCCAGGGCGTGCCAGGCGGCGGCCAGCTCGGCGCGGTTGGCCACGCGGCGCTGGCCTTTGCCGTCATAGCCCAGGCGGGCGGTTTTCAGGATGCCGGGCAGCAGGTTGTCAGCAACAGCGGCCAGGCGCTCGGGGGTGTCGATCAGCGCAAACGGCGCACACCGCACAGCGCAGCGGCGGAACTGGGCTTTTTCAGTGGCGCGGTCCTGGCAGATGGCCACCGCGTCGGCGCCCGGCGCCACCGCCCGGTAAGCGCCCAGCGTGACCAGCGCACCGGCCGGCACATTCTCAAATTCAGTGGTGATGGCCGCGCAGCGCTGCAGCAACTGGGCCAGGCCTTGCTCGTCCAGGTAGTCGGCGGCGATGTGGTAGTGCGCCACCAAGCCGGCCGGTGAGGTCAGGTCCGGGTCCAGCACGGCGGTGAAGTAGCCCATCGACTGAGCGGCCTGCACAAACATGCGGCCCAGTTGGCCACCACCCATCACGCCCAGGGTGGCGCCGGGAAGAATCATCTTGCGGGTCATGGGCGGCTCAATTGAATGCAGGTCAATCTGGACCATCAGGATCAGCTCAGCGCGGCCGTCATGGCCTCGGCGGCGGCGGTCTGGCGGGCGCGGAAAGCGTCCAGCCTGGCCCGCAGATCGGCGTCCACTGTGGCCAGCATGGCCACCGCAAACAGCGCCGCATTGGCCGCACCGGCCGCGCCGATGGCAAAGGTGGCCACCGGCACACCTTTGGGCATCATCACGATGGAATGCAAAGAATCCACGCCTGAGAGGTGCCTGCTTGCAACCGGAACGCCCAGCACCGGCACGGTGGTCTTGGCTGCCAGCATGCCAGGCAGGTGGGCGGCGCCACCGGCGCCGGCAATGATGGCGCGCAGGCCCCGGCCGGCTGCGGCGTCGGCGTAGGCAAACATCGCGTCGGGCATGCGGTGGGCCGAGACCACCCGGCATTCATGGGCCACACCAAACTCGGTGAGAATCAGCGCTGCCTGGCGCATCGTCTCCCAGTCGCTGCTGGACCCCATCAGCACACCCACCAGCACGTTGCCGCCGCCTGTCGAGGGGTTTGTCGATGGCGGGTTGATGCCCGTGGTCAAGCTGTTCTTTCCATCGTTTTCCCGATCAGGCAAGGCGGGCTCCGGCAGGTCTGCAAAAGCATTGAATTGTAGGCCGCCACCTCCAGATGCCTGGGCCAGCACCCCTCACACCAAGCCCACCAAGCCACCGGCCGACACCATGAGCGACATCACGATCCAGAACTTTGAAGCCGAGCTGATCCAGGCGTCGATGCAGCAACCGGTGCTGCTCGATATCTGGGCGCCCTGGTGCGGCCCCTGCCGTACCTTGGGGCCGTTGCTCGAAAAAATCGAAACCGACTACGCTGGCCGCTTCAAGCTGGCCAAGCTGGACAGCGATGCCCAGCCCGACATCGCGGCCCAGCTGAGCCAGGCCTTTGGCGTGCGGTCCATCCCGTTTTGCGTGATGTTCAAAGACGGCCAGCCGGTGGACGGTTTTGTCGGCGCCTTGCCCGAAGCGCAGATCTGCGAGTTTCTGGACCGCCACGTGCCGGCCGCCGACACGCTGGAGGCCACCCAAGACCTGGCCGAGGCCGACGCGCTGCGGGTTGACGGCAATGTGGACGGTGATGTGGACGGCGATGTGGACGCCGCGCTGGCCAAGCTGCAGCAGGCGGTGGCCATCGACCCGGCCAATGAGGCCGCGCGCTGTGACCACGTCAAGCTGCTGATCGAAACCGGCCAGGTGGCGCATGCCCGCCAAGTCTGGCAGCCGGTGGCCAGCAGAGCCATCGTCGATGCGCGCATCGCCGCGCTGGGGTTGTGGCTCAACGCCTGCGAGGCCGCGCCCACCCTGCGCTCGCCGCAGGCGCTGAATGACGCCATTGCCGCCAACCGGCGTGACTTCGAAGCCCGCTACGAACTGGCGCAGGGCCTGATGGCCAGCGGCCAGTTCACCGAGGCGATGGATGCGCTGCTGGAGATCGTGATGCGCGACAAGGAGTGGAATGCGCAACTGGCGCGCAAAACCTATGTCGCCATCCTGGAACTGATGACCAAGCCCGCCCCCAAGCCTTCCGCCAAGGCCACCAAGGCCGGTGAAGCGGCCAAAGGCACACTGGAGGTGGTGGGCCGCACGGCCGTGGCCACCGGTGACCCGGTGATCGACCAATACCGCCGCAAGCTGAGCATGGCGTTGTTCTGATCACCGGCTGAGCGCTGCAACACCAGCCTGATCGGCTGCCACACCCCCCACCTACAATCCCCGGTTCGCCTGCGCTGACGCGGGCGCCCCAACAAGGACCATCAACGTGTTCATTTCTGACGCTTTTGCCCAAGCCGCACCGGCCGCAGGTGCCGCTGGTGGCATCGAATCGATGTTCGGCTCACTGCAGCAGTTCTTGCCGCTGGTGCTGATGTTTGTGGTGCTGTACTTCATCATGATCCGGCCCCAGATGAAGCGCCAGAAAGAGCACAAGGCGATGATCGACGCGCTGGCCAAAGGCGACGAGATCGTCACCACCGGTGGCCTGATCGGCCGTGTCGCCAAGATGGGCGAAAGCATGCTGCAGGTGGAAGTGGCGAATGGCGTTGAGGTTCAAGTGCAGCGCAGCGCCGTGGTGCAGGTGTTGCCCAAGGGCAGCTTCGGCAAGTGATCTGGCGGGCCGTCAGCGCCATGCTGACTTGGCCCCGGCGCTGCCGCCCACCCCTGCACGCGCACCCACGCAGCGCGGCACCACCTGAAACATCACCCCCAAGCGGGTGACCCGCCCGCCAGCCGCTTGTTGCCGGCCAGCGGGGCTAGGACCACACGATGAACCGCTACCCCTGGTGGAAATACCTGATCCTGGCGCTGGCGCTGGTCATCGGCCTGCTCTACACCCTGCCCAACCTGTACGGTGAGGCGCCGGCGGTGCAGGTGTCCAGCGGCAAGGCCACGCTCAAGCTGGATGCCAGCCTGGTGCCACGCATCGAGAAAGTGCTGGCCGAGGCCAAGATTGCGGCCGACTTTGTGCAGTTCGAGGGCAACTCGGTCAAGGCCCGCCTGCGCAACACCGATGAGCAGCTCAAGGCCAAGGACGCGATCAGCAAGGCGCTGAACCCCGACCCGGCCGAGGCCGCGTACATCGTGGCACTCAACCTGCTGAGCCGTTCACCGCACTGGCTGACCAGCCTGCACGCGCTGCCCATGTACCTGGGGCTGGACTTGCGCGGCGGCGTGCATTTTTTGATGCAAGTGGACATGAAGGCCGCGCTGACCAAAAAGGCCGAAGCCACCACCGGCGACATGCGCAGCCTGTTGCGTGACAAAAACATCCGCCACAGCGGCATCAGCCGTGACGGCAACCTGGTGGTGGTGCGTTTCCGTGACCACGCCACGCTGGCCCAGGCCCGCACTGTGCTGGTTGACCAGATGCCCGACATGGACTGGACCGAGGCTGCTGATGGCGCAGAGGTGCGCCTCACCGGCGCGCTCAAGCCCACGGCGGCGCGCACGGTGCAAGACACCGCCATCAAGCAAAACATCACCACGCTGCACAACCGCGTCAATGAGCTGGGTGTGTCCGAGCCGGTGATCGCGCAGCAGGGCAGTGACCGGGTGGTGGTGCAACTGCCGGGGGTGCAGGACACGGCAAAGGCCAAGGACATCATCGGCCGCACCGCCACGCTGGAGGTGCGCCTGGCCAACAACAGCGCCGAGGCGATGGACGCACTGCGTGGTGGTGGCCCGGTGCCGTTTGGCAGCGAGAAATACCTGGAGCGCAACGGCGCGCCCATCATCGTGTTCAAGCAAGTCATCCTGACCGGCGAGAACCTGACCGACGCCCAACCCGGTTTCTCGGGCGACAACGCCGGTGAAGCGGCGGTGCACCTGACGCTGGACGCCAAGGGCGCACGCATCTTCCGCGACGTCACGCGCGAGAACATCAACAAGCGCATGGCCATCCTGCTGTTCGAGAAGGGCAAGGGCGAGGTCGTCACCGCGCCGGTGATCCGCAGCGAGATCGGCGGCGG
>JANPOW010000048.1:0-4006 GCA_031428185.1 Betaproteobacteria bacterium
GTGCGGGTCTCGAAGATCACGCTGCCGCGTGGCGACAGGATGCGCTGGGCATTGTTACCACTGCTGCTGCTGCCGCTGCCGGCCGATGAACCGCTGCTGCCGGCACCCCCGCCACTGCTGCTGTTGGATGCGCTACCACCTTGCGTCTGGCCCGACAAACCCTTGGCCACTTCATCGGCGCGGGCGTAGTTGAGCTGGAACGATTGGGTGCGCACCGGCTCCAGCTCGGCCAGTTTCTTCTTGGATTCCAGCTCCAGTTGCTCTTTGGCCGCCAGCTCGTCCTTGGGCGCAATCCACAGCACGTTGCCGTTTTTGCGCACGCCCAGGCCTTTGCTTTGCATGATGATGTCCAGCGCCTGGTCCCACGGCACATCCTTCAGGCGCAGGGTGACACTGCCGGTCACGGTGTCGCTGGTGACGACGTTGAAGTTGGTGAAGTCAGCGATGACCTGCAGCAGCGCCCGCACCTCGATGTTCTGGAAGTTGAGCGACAGCTTCTCACCCGCAAAGCCCGGGCCTTGGGTCAGCTTGTTGGGGTCGGGCTTGAGTGGGCGCACCTCCAGCACAAACTGGTTGTCGCTTTGGTTGGCGCTGTGCTCCCAGTTGCCACGCGGCTCTACCACCATGCGCACCCGGTCACCACTCTGGAAGGTGGCCACACTTTGCACCGGGGTGCCAAAGTCGGCCACGTCCAGCCGGCGGCGCAGCGTGTCGGGCAGGCTGGAGCGCAAAAACTCCACCACCAGGCTCTGGCCTTGCTGGCGGATGTCCACCCCCACCTGGGTGCTGGCCAGCGCCACCACGACACGCCCAGCGCCGTCGGCGCCACGTCGGAAGTCGATGTCGCGCAGCGGCAGGCGGTCAGCGTTTTGCGGCGCAGCAAAGTGCACGGCATCACCGGCCGTGGCCGCCACGCTGGGTGCGGTGGCGTTGTCCAGCACCACCACCAGCACCTTGCCTTGCAGCTCAGTGCGGTAATTGGCGGGCTGGCGCAGGTTGAGCACCAGCCGGGTCCGGTCACCCGACTGGGCGATGGCCACCGAGCGCAGATTGCCCTGGTTGATGTCGATCACCGGCTTGCCCACGCCGTTGACGACCAGGGGCAAATCCAGCGCCACGCGGGGCGGTGTTTGCACCGAGAAGCCGGTGGGCACCGCCGCCAGCGGCGCCGACAAGTCGATGCGCACCACATCGGCACCACCCTGCTGGCTGCTGCTGATGCCCAGGATGGTGATGGGTGTTGAGCTGGCTGCCGGGTTGGCTGCTGTGTTGGCGGCTGCCGCCGGCTCAGCCGTGGTGGCCGGCGCGGTGGCCTGGGCCAGCGCCAGCAGCGGCGCGGCGCCGGCCAGCAGCAGCGTTGCCAGGCGCTTGCGCCAGGTGCAGGTGGGGGATGCTTGCTGCCGGAACCTCATCGCGCCTTCTCCTGTACCCGCTCCTGCAACTGCAGCGACGCAGCACGCTCGGCCCATTCGCCGGCGCCGTCCTGCACGATCTCGCGCAGGGCCACCTCGGTCTCGGTGATGCGCATGACGCGGCCGTAGTTCTGGCCGATGTAGTCACCCGGCTTGATCTGGTACAGCAAGCTGTCCACCTTCAGCAGGGCGAGTGGCTTGCCGGCTTTGCTGATGCTGCCAACCATGGTCATGAGTTCCAATGAGAAATTCTCCAACGGCTCTTTGCGGCGGTTCAACTCAGCCGCCAGCAGCGAGTTGGGCTGCTTGGACTCTTGCTTGATGGCCACGCTGAGCTTCTGGGCGGAGAAGGGGTCAACCTGCTGCACACCGGCGTAAGGCACCGGGTCAAACTTCTTGGGCGCGGCCAGCGGCAGCACCTGCGGCCGCACCTCACGCCGCTGTTGGTCCATCCAGGCCTGCAGCGCTTGATTGTCACTCTCGCAACCAGCAAGCAGGCTGCTGCCCAGCAGCGCCAGGGCCAGCAGCCAGCCGGTGCGCCTGGGGCAGTGGTGCGCCGGGGCCGCGCGCATCGGCAGGGTGCGGGCGCTCACTTGCGCTGCCCCTTGGCCTTGCCTTCGGCTTCCAGCCGGGACTTGCGGGACACTGCCAGCTCTTCGGAATCCAGGTAGCGGTAGGTGCGGGCCACCGCGTCCATCGACAAATTGCCCGCCGCGTCCTTGGCCACCAGTGCCAGGTTGAGGTTGTGCAGCGTGACGATGCGCGACAGGTTGGCCACATCCGCCGTGAAGGCGCCGATGTCGTGGTAGCGGCCGGTGACGCGCAGCGCGATGGGCAGCACCGCGTAGTAGTCCTTGACCTCCACCTGGCCGGGGCGGAACAAATCAAACTGCAGGCCACGGCCAATGCCGGCCTGGTTGATGTCGGACAACAGCGCGTCCATCTCGGCCTTGCCGGGCAACTGGCGCTCAAGCTGGGTGACGTACTCCTGCACCTGCTGCTTTTGCTTGCGCAACTCCGACAGGTTGACCGCCTGCGACAACTTGGCGCGGTAGTCGTCCTTCAAGCCCGGCTCAAGCTTGTGCTCGGCGTCCAACTGGTCGGCCGCGCCCGCCACCAGCAGCACCCAGCCCAGCGCCAGCGCTGCCAGCGCGGCAGCCAGCCAGGCGCACACTTTGGGCAACAAGGGCCACTGGCCAGGCTCTTGCGGGTTGAGGCCTTTGAACTGCACAGACGCGCGGTCAAACGCGGTGGCCATGTCGATGTTCATCGGGCCGGTGGTATTGGTGGCCATCGCCAGATCCTCAAGCGGCCTTGCGGCCAGGTGCGGTGGGGGCGGCAGGCGCCGACGCGCCCGCAGGTGCCGCAGCCGCTGGCTGTTTGATCGACACGCGCAGCGCAAACTCATACAGGCGGCGCAACTCGCGCCCGCCCGGTATCACCGGTTGGGTGATGGCCTTGATCTCGACCAGCTCCATGCGGTCCAGCCAGGGTGAATCGTTTTGGGTGTTGCGCAAAAACTCGGACACCCGCTCGTTGGTCTGCGCCACGCCGTTGACCAGCACCACGCCATCGGTCTGCTTGATGCTGGTGAGGTAGATGCCCTCGGGCGTCAACCGCACCAACTCGCCCAGCAAATGCACCGGCACGTTGCGGTTGAGCTGCAGGTCTTCTACCGCGCCCTGGCGGGCTTTGAGGCCTTCGATCTCAGCGCGCAGGTTGGCAATATCCTTGATCTGCCCTTCCTGCAAGGCAATCTGGGCGCGCAAGAAGGCATTGCGCTCTTGCTGGATCTGGGTGAGCTTTTGCAGCGCGCCGTACCACAGGCCCGCCGCCAGCACACCGGCCAACACCGCCACGCCCAAGCCGATGAAAAACATGCGCTTGCGCAACTGGCGCCGCGCCTCACGGTGCGGCAGCAGGTTGATCAGGATCACTGGGTGAACCTCCGCATCGCCAGACCGCAGGCGGTGAGGTAGGACGGCGCTTCTCTGCGCACCCGCGACTCGCGCACCGCGCTGCCGATCTTCATGCCGTCAAACGGATTGACCACCATGGCGGCAAAGCCGGTGAGTTCGGTCACCCGGTCTTTCAGGCCGGGCAGGGTGGCCGTGCCACCGGCCAGCATCACGTAATGCACCTTGTGGTGCGGCGTGCTGGTGAAAAAGTATTGCAAGGCCCGGCCAATCTCTTGCGACAGGCTGTCCACAAAGGCATTGAGGATGGTGCTTTCGTAATCCTCGGGCAGCTCACCGGCCAGCTTTTTCTGCTCGGCCTCTTCAAACGAAAAACCGTATTGGCGCGAGATCAGCGTCGTGAGCTGTGAACCACCAAACGCCTGGTCGCGGTCATACAGCATCTCGCCCTCACGCAGCACTTTCAGGCTGGTGGTGTCGGCGCCAATCTCAAACAGCGCCACCAGCACATCGCGGCCCTCGTTGGGCAGCGTATCTACCACCCGGCTGATGGCCAGCAGCGAGGCATGGCTCTCGATGTCGAGCACCACCGGTTTCAGCCCGGCGGCCTCGGCCAGGCCTTGGCGGTCTTGCACCCGCTCTTTGCGCGACGCGGCGATCAGCACCTCGATGTCGCCA
>JANPOW010000049.1:0-11091 GCA_031428185.1 Betaproteobacteria bacterium
TCAGACTTGCCGGTGATCAGCCACCCGATCAGGGTGACCACCACGCCCACTGCCATCTGCACGGCAATGACCCGCCAAGGTGACACCGGCGGCTCTTGGGCCCTCAAGACATCGGCCTCCTCGCGGCTGAGGGTCTTGAAGCGCTTGTTTGCTACCCCATCTGCGGTGTCATCCCAAGCGGCGTTGTGACCTTGGGTGTGCTTGCTGCTGAGAACAGGCGGCACGCTGGTCAGATCGATCATGGGGTGACTGAAGTCGGTTGCGGCAAACCGCAGAAGTATACGTGGAAACCCGTTGGAATCCGGGCTTCTCGACATCGGCGCACCCAGGTGGGGCGGACTAGCAACGCCACGCCGGTGCGCTTGCGCAGCAGCGCACCGTAACGCTACAGCCGCGCCAGATGGGCCGGCAAGCCAGGCACGTCCACCCGCAGTTGCAGCACGCAGCCGGCCAGTGGCTGGGCGGCCAGCTCGTCAGCCGGGCGGGTCTCGCGTGCGGTGGTGATGTAGAGGGTGCGCAAATCATGCCCGCCAAAACACGGCATGGTGGGGCACCGCACCGGCAGTGGCAGCGTGGCCAGCACGGCACCCGTGGCTGACAGGCGCAGCAGGCGCTGGCCCTCAAACATGGCCACCCAATACGCACCTTCAGCGTCCACCGCCGCGCCGTCGGGCCGGCCACCATAAGCTTGCAGCGGCTCGGCCGGCAGTCGCAGCGGGAACTGCTTGAACACCCGGCGATCGCGCAGTTGGCCGCTGGCGCCGTCCAGCTTGAAGGCCATCACCAGATGGGCCTTGGTATCGGCCCAGTACAGCGTGGCACCGTCAGGGCTGACGGCCAGGCCGTTGCTGACCGTGATGCCGTCCGCCATGCGGCGCAGCGTGCCGCCAGACCAGCAATACAGCGCAGCCTGCGGCGCACGCTTGTCGTCGATGGTGCCAATCCAGAAGCGGCCTTGCGCGTCGGCCTTGCCGTCATTGAAGCGTTGCAGTGCCGGGTCGTAGGGTGGTGGGGCCAGCAGCGTGCGCTCGCCCGTGGTGTTATCAAAACGCCACAAGCCGTCGCGCATGGCCAGCAACAGGCCACCACCCAACAAAGGCGCGCAGCAGCTTGGCTCAGCGGGGAATGACCATTCGGTGTGCTGCCCGCTGGCCGGGTCAAACCGGTGCAGTTGCCGGCCGGGGATGTCGCACCAGTACAGCACTTGCTGCAGCGGGTGCCACAGCGGGGACTCGCCCAGCAGCGACGGCGCCACCGGCAGTGCCGTGATCGCGCCAAAGCTCATGTCGCTTGTCCGTCCGTCACTGGCCGGCTCACCCCAGATCCACCTTGAGGTAGTGGGCGCCGGGGATGGGGTTGAAGTAATAGGGCGGCACCTCTGCAAAGCCCAGCGTCTCGTACAGGCCGCGCGCTGATTCCATGTCGTCCAGCGTGTCCAGCAGCATGGCCGAATAGCCGGCCTGCACGGCCTGGTCGATCAGCGCCTGAGCCAGCAGGCGGCCCAGGCCAAAGCGGCGGAAGGCGCGCCGCACGTAAAGGCGCTTCATCTCGCAGGCGTTGGCGTAGTCCACATCGGCCAACGGGTGGAAAGCACCGCAGCCGGCCAGTTCATCGTCCACAAAGGCCAGCAGCAGGCCACCTTGCGGTGCCGCGTAGTCACCCGGCAGGTTGGCAAGCTCGGCGTTGAAGTTCTGGAAGCCCAGGTCCAGCCCCAAATCGCGGGCGTAGTCCTGAAATATGGTGCGGGTGGCGTCCAGCAGCACCGGTGTGTCGGGTGTCTGCAGGCGGATGGCAGGTGGCGGCATGGGATGCAGAGAGTGCAAATCCAGTCTAGCAGCGGTGCTTCAAGCGCCCAGCCCGGATATCCAGAAGGCCGCCGCCGCACAAGCTGCCAGCAGCAGCAGCGCCAGTGTGCGGGTGCCCAGGCTGTCGGCTGACGACGGCACATCCGCCTGCAGTTGCTTGTCGCCCGAGAGCATGGCCCCCACCAGCGCGGCACCACGCCACTGGTGCCAGACGATGGCCGCCAGATGCAAGGCCACCAGGCCCAGGATCAGCCAAAATCCCAGGCCTTTGTGCCAGGCAGTGGCAGCCAGGCCGGTGGCATTGCTGACAAACCGGTTCAGCGGCCCGGTGTTGGCAATCTCGTCATCGGCCAGCAGCCCGGTGGCCACCTGCGCCAGCAGCAGGGCCAGCATGACCACCACCGATGCTGCGCCCAGCGGGTTGTGGCCCACCTCAAAATGATCGTCAGGCCGGTGCCCACCGCGCAGATAGCGCAGCAGCGCGGTGGGGCCACGCACAAAGCTGGCAAAGCGCGACCAGCGCCCGCCCACCAGCCCCCACAGCAGGCGAAACACCAGCAAGGCAGCGACCAAAAGCCCCAGCCGCAGGTGCCAGACCAGTGCGTTGCCGCCGATCTTGCCGGTCACAACCAGGCCCACCAGCGCCAGCACCAGCAGCCAGTGGAACAGCCGGGTCGGCAAATCCCACACGCGCACGGGGCGCAGCGTGGCTGCGGGTCTGGCGGCAGGCTTGCTGTCGGCCATCAGGCAGGATGTTGTTGAACGCGGCGCACGGCGCGACGATAGCCCACGCGCCGGGATGAAAACAGCGGCCTGTGCGTAGACTGGCCTGTGCCCGGGCTGCCGGGCACCGCGAGTCCAAAGCCGAGCCCACAACCCGTTGGAGACACTGCATGACCCGACCTCTGCACCTGGCGCTGATCGCCGCCCTTGGCCTGGTGGCCAGCCTGCCCGCCGCCGCCCAGTTTCAAAAACCCGAGGACGCGATCAAGTACCGGCAAGCGGCCTTCACCGTGATGGGCACCCATTTCGGCCGCATTGCCGCCATGGCCCAGGGCAAAGCGCCGTTTGATGCCAAGGCCGCAGCCGACAACGCAACACTGGTGGCTGAGATGTCCAAGCTGCCTTACACCGCTTTTGGTGAGGGCACCGACAAAGGCCTGCCACAGCGCGCCAAACCCGAGGTGTGGAAGGAACCGGCCAAGTTCAAGGCCGCGGCCGAGAAGATGCAGGGCGAAGTGGCCAAGCTGGACGCTGCGGCCAAGAGCGGCAGTCTTGATGCGATCAAGACGGCGGCTGGCGCGGTGGGCCAGAGCTGCAAGGCCTGCCACGACGACTTCCGGGCGGAGAAGCCGCTGTAATCACGCGCAAGACAAGGCCACCTGGCCCAGTGGCGTGTCCAGGCTGACGGCCAGTGCCGGGCCGCTGGCGCTGACAACCGCACCCTGCAACCCCAGCAAGCCGGCCACCGGCACCGGCAATCTGCCCAGCGTGACGCTGCGCAAAGCCACCGGCGACGGCGCCATGCCCGCCGCCGGATGCCGGCCCTGCCACTGGATCAGCGTGGGCAGTGCGCCGGCGCAGGCGATCTGGCCATCGGCGCGCACCAGGATGCGCCAGGACAGCAGGCCATCGGGCGTGTGCCGTTCGGCCGCCAGCAGCTCACCCGGGTTGTGGCCCAGGCCCACCAGGCCCTCGCGCTGCAGTGCAATGTTGTCGGTGCGCACCACCACATGCAGCAGGCGTGGTGCGGCCTGCAGTTGCGCCTGCAGCGCCGCGTCGTCCAACCCGAACCAGCGCCGTCGGCCGGGGGCGGGGGCTGCCGGATCAATGGCCAGGATTTCAAGATAAGCCAGCGGAAAAGCCGGGCGACCAATCGCCAGCAAGCGGTTGTGGGTGCCCATGACGGCATGGCGGCCGCCCGCGCCGGGGCTGGCGCCCAGCGTGGCCTCGCACCAGGCCACACCCTGGGCCAGGCTGTGTGCGGCCACCACCAGGTGGTCGATGGCGCAGGTCAAATCACCACCTCTCCTGACACCACCGCGCAGACCGCGCCACCGATCCAGATGTCGGCGCCCTCTTGCGCCACAAACACCCGGCCGGCGCGGCCCAGTGCGGCGCCTTGCGCAGCCACATAACGCGCGGGTGCCAAGCCGGCGCTGATCAGCCATTGCGCCAGGCCGGCGTTGAGGCTGCCGGTGACCGGGTCTTCGGGCACACCCAGGCCGGGCACAAAGGCACGCACTTCAAACTGGCATTCACTGCCTGCCGGGTGCGGCCCCACCACGCCCAGCTTGAGGTCACGCATGGCGGCAAAGTCGGGCTTGAGGGCCAGCACCGCGGCAGCGTCAGGCAGCAGCGCGGCCATCCAGCCGGGGCCGTTGTCGATCCACTCCAGCCGCAGCACCGCGTCGGCCGGCAGGCCCAACGCGGCGACGGCCTGGGCGCGCAGCGTGGGCTCGACCGCGCCGGTGCGGCGCAGTGCGGGCGCGGCAAAGGCCAGGCGGGCCTGGGCATCCGCATCCGCATCCGCATCCGCATCCGCATCCGCATCCGCATCCGCATCCACACCGGCACCGGCACCGGCACCCGCACCCGCAGGCTCACGCCGCACCCGCACCAAGCCCACACCGCATTGCTGCACCACCACGGCCGGGTCACGCGGCACACCGCCCGCTGCCAGCCAGGCGTGGCAGCTGCCCAGCGTGGGGTGGCCGGCAAAGGGCAGCTCACCAGCGGGGGTGAAGATGCGCACCCGGTAGTCCGCGCCCTCCGCGCTGGGCGGCAGCAAAAAGGTGGTCTCGGACAGGTTGGTCCAGCGCGCAAAGTCGGCCATCCGGGCGTCGCTCAGGCCTTGTGCGTCATGCACCACGGCCAGCGGGTTGCCGCGCAGCGGCACGGCGCTGAAGACATCGAGTTGCGAGAAGCGGCGGCGGGTCATCACGGGTCTCCAAAAAACGTCTCAGGCACTCAATCCATCGCCGCACCCACGGTGGCGCGCAGCGGGATGCCGGTGGTCTCAAACCCGCTGAGGCAGAACACGTTGATGCCCAGGTGGTCGGGGGTGACCCGCTTGCGGTGGAAGGGGTAGATGCCGCAGGTGCGGCAAAAGTAGTGGGTGGCGGTATGGCTGTGGAACTGGTAGGCGGTGAGTGCGTCAGCCCCGGCCAGCAGCGTGAATGCTGTTTCATGCACCTTGACCATCAGCGCGTTTTTGCGCCGGCAGATGGAGCAGTCACAGGTGGTGAGCTCAGGGAAGTCGGTCTCGATCTCAAACCGCACCGCGCCGCAGTGGCAACTGCCTTGCAGGCGCTGCAGCGGGCGGCTGGGCTGCGTCATGGCGTGCCTGGTTCGGGCTGCGTATTGAAGGCCGGCACAAGGCTCAAGGCGCGTGCTCTGGCGTGCCGTCCAGATGGGCGCGCAGCACCCGGCCCAGCGTGGCCACAGCGTCGGCAATGTCGGCCGGGGCCAGGGTGACAAAACTCAGGCGCAGGCTGCGCGGGTCAGCCGCGTGGGCATAAAACGCCGAACCTGGCACGTAAGCAATGCCGGCCGCCACCGCCTGGGGCAGCAGCGCCAGCGCGTCACAACCGGCCGGCAGACGCAGCCAGAAAAACATGCCGCCCGCCGGCTTTTGCCACGCGCAGCCCGGCGGCAGGTGCTGCGCCAGCGCGTCGGCCATGGCGTTGCACTGGGCCTGGTAGCGGGTGCGGATGGTGGGCACATGCTGGTCGAGAAAGCCGTTTTTGATGACCTCAAACACCACCCGCTGGTTGAAGCCGGGGGTGTGCAGATCGGCGGCCTGCTTGGCCTGCAGCAGCTTGGGGTACAGCGCCGGCGGCGCCACCAGATAGCCCAGGCGAAAACCCGGTGTCAGCACCTTGCTGAAGCTGCCCAGGTAGATCACACCCTCGGGCCAGCGCGAGGCAAAAGGCGCGGGCGGGGGTGCGTCGAACCACAAATCACCGTAGGGGTTGTCCTCGATGATGGGCACTCGCGCAGCCTGGGCGGCAGCCACCAGTGCCTGGCGCCTGGCCTCGGGCACCACCCGGCCCGTGGGGTTTTGAAAGTTGGGCAGCAGGTAGGCAAAGCGGGTACCGGGTGCGTCGTGCGGCAGCGCGGCAATCGCCTCGGCCAGCGGGCCGTCACCATCACCGGGCAGGCTGGCGTAAATCGGCTCGTAGGGGTTGAAGGCCTGCAGCGCGCCCAGGTAGGTGGGGGTCTCCACCGCCACCGGGGCGCCGGCGTCCACCATCACCTTGCCCACCAAGTCCAGCCCCTGCTGCGAGCCGGTGGTGACCAGCACCTGGTCTGGCGACACCACCATACCCTGGGCCGCCAAGTGTTGCGCCACCCAGGCGCGCAGCGGCGCAAAGCCCTCGCTGGCGGCGTATTGCAGCGCCTCGCGCGGGGCATCGGTGAGCACGCGGTTGCAGGCCTCGCGGATGGCCTCGACCGGGAAGGTGTCGGCCGACGGCAGGCCACCAGCCATGGACAGCACACCGGGCTGCTCGGTCACCTTGAGGATCTCGCGGATGATCGACGGGTTGAGCCGCGCGCTGCGGCGGGCCTGGGTCCAGAGGCTCATGACCGGTCTCCTGAGGGGTGGGTTGTTGGATTCAAAAGTGGCGGCGCAGTGTGCGTGGTCTTGGCTGCTAACGCGATGGTGGCACGGCACCCACGGCCAGGCGGCGCGACCAAAACACGGTACACATCACGGCCAGCGAGAAAACCACGGTGGTCGGCTGAAGCGGCTCACCCAACACCGGCAGCGCCAGCCACATCGACAAAAACGGCTGCAGCAGCTGGATTTGGCTGACCCGCAGCATGCCGCCCAATTGCAGGCCACGGTACCAGGCAAAAAAGCCCAGCCAGACCGAAAACACGCTGACGTAGACAAAACCGCCCCAGGCTGCCAACCGCACTGGCGCATCTGGCCAGGTGGCCCAGGCCACCGGCAGGGTGATGGGCAGGCAGCCAACCAGCACCCAGCTGATCACCTGCTGGGGCGGCATGGGCGGCTTGCCATCACCTTGCGGGGCCGACAGGCGCGCGCCCATCACATACCCAAAACCACCCCACAACACCGCCACCAGCAGCAGGCCATCGGCCAGTTGCAGCCGGGGGCCGCCCTGCCACAGCGCAAAACCCAGTACCAGCGCCACCCCCAGCAGCGCGCAGGCCCAAAAGGCCAGGCTGGGGCGCTGGCGCATCACCACAGCGCCGATGCCGGCCGTGGCAATGGGCAGCAGGCCAGACACCACCGCCGCGTGGCCCGCGTCCACCCGCTGCACCGCCAGGCCCAGAAACAGCGGGAAACCAAACACCACGCCCAGCGAGGTGAGCCCCAGTTGGCGCCACTGCGCCGGGCGCGGCAGTGGCGCCCGGGTGGCCAGCAACCAGGCTGCGGCCAGCAAGCCGCCCAGCGCGGCCCGGCCGATGGCCACAAACACGGCCGGCAACTGCGGCGCGGCCAAGGTGCCGGACGCCAGCCGGGTCATGGGGATGGTGAGCGCAAACACCAGCACACCCAAAGCGCCCAGCAACCAGCCCAGGGTGGCTGGTGACAAGCCAGGCGCAGCAGCGACGGTGCCGGTGAGGGCGGGGTTGGCAGGGGTAGTGAGCGGCGTTGGCATGCCGCCAGTCTAGGGCTGAGGGCAGCACAGCAGCAGTACACTTTGCAGTACAGATTGCTAATCTGTACTGGTGGCTGCGGCGGTACAGCAACCCGGCCAGCACCACCACCGATGGGAACCAACACGATGAGCAGCCCACCCGACAAGCTGTTGCCACCGGTGCCGGCCACGTCACCCAGCAAGGCAACCCGCCCCCGTCACGGCCCACACACCTTGGGCGAGGCGCTGGCGCTGCGGGTGGCCGAGCGCATCCAGCGTGGTGCGCTGGCACCCGGCGCACGCCTACCGTCGGTGCGTGAGGGCGCACGCACCCACGGCGTCAGCCCCAGCACGGTTGTGGCGGCCTATGACCAGCTGCAGGCCCAGGGCCTGGTCGAGGCGCGCCGGCAGCGTGGCTTTTTTGTGCGAGAACCGCACCCGCCCGCCCACACCACCGCCAATACCGCCGGCCGCGCCAGCACAGGCGCCGGCAGCACTGGCAGCCCGCTGGTGGCACCGGTGGACGCCACCGCCCTGATCCGCAGCATGTTTCAGCGTGGCCAGGCGCCCAGCGGGCCGGGCATGGGCACCCTGCCCGAGAGCTGGCTGGACGCCAAGCTGCTGGACCGCGCGCTGCGCCGCACCCTCAGCCAGGCGCCCGAGGCACTGCGCTACGGTGACCCGGCCGGTGATGCGGGCCTGCGCCAGGCCTTGTCGCGCCGGCTGGGGGGTGAGCTGGGCATTGCCGCCGCGCCCGAGCAGATCGTCACCACGCTGGGCGCCACCCATGCGCTGGACCTGGTCTCGCGCACCCTGCTGCAGCCGGGTGACGCGGTGCTGGTGGATGAGCCCGGCTGGGCGGTTGAATTTGCCCGCCTGACACGCCAGGGCATGCGCCTGCTGCCGGTGCCACGCGGCCCGGACGGGCCGGATCTGGCGGTGATGGCGCAGTTGCTGGCGGCGCATCGGCCGCGGCTCTACGTCACCGTGTCGGTGCTGCACAACCCCACCGGCCACAGCCTGTCGATGGCCACCGCGCACCAGATCCTGAAGCTGGCGGAAGCCCACGACCTGACCATCGTCGAGGACGACACCTACGCCTGGCTGGCGCCCGCCCACGCACCCCGCCTGGCCGCACTGGACGGGTTGCAGCGCACCCTCTACATCTCGGGCTTCTCCAAAATCCTGGCGCCCAACTGGCGGGTGGGTTATGTGGCGGCCACCGCAGCGCTGGCCCAACGCCTGATCGACACCAAGCTGCTGGGCAGCCTGACCACCCCGGCGCTGCAAGAGCGCGCAGTGGCCTGGTGCCTGGACCAAGGCTTGCTGCGCCGCCACGCCGAGCGGGTGCAAAGCCAGCTAGACGCCGCCCGCCAGCGCGTGGTGCGGCTGGCGCAAGACGCCGGCTGTACCTTTGCCGCGCCACCACAAGGCTTGTTTGGCTGGGTGGATACCGGTGTGGACACCGAGCCCTTGGCCACCCACCTGGCCGCCGCTGGCTGGCTGGTGGCGCCGGGCAGCTTGTTTCACACCACACCACGCAGCACAACCCTGATGCGCGTGAACTTTGCCAGTGCACAAGACGGCCGTTTCTGGCAGGCTTTTGTGTCGGCGCGTAACACGCTGCTGCCCGGGGCCAAGGGCTGACGGCCAGACACTGAAACGGAACGTCACGGTTCGCGCCAACACGACATGCGCGCCGTCTTACGATGCGATCCTTGCTTTGATCTGTTGCATGCTGCCACCCCGCCCGCACCCGGACACCACTGACCGGCCAGCGCCACCGCGCCAACCGCCCGGCAGTGGCGTGGCTGGCACGTCACCGGCCACAAACACCGAACCGGCCGGCAGTGGTGCGGCGCCGCTGCTGCCTGCCAGAGTCGCGGGCGAGGCCAGCCACACGGCGCTGACATCGCTCAGCCCGTCACTGCTGCAAGACCTGCAACGCTTTGAGGCCGGCGGCCCGCAACGTGAACTGCTGGAGGTGCTGGCTGCGGCCATCCGCCACACCCAGACCCTGGCCATCGACCTGCGGCAGGGCGACCTGTTGATCAGCCTGGTCGTCTACCCCATGACCCGGCAGGTGCAGGCCACCACCACCCAGCGGCCGGCGCAACCCATGCCACTGGCCCAGTTGCTGCAGACCGATCTGGGCACGCTGCAGGTGCGCCAGGTGCGCCCACCGGGCCAGGCCGGGCATGACTCCAATCAGGCCGAAACCATCAACCCGCTGCTGTGGGCGGTGGCACTGCGTGGCGCGCGTGGCGCCCTGCTGCCTGAGCTGGCCGGCCAGGCGGCGTACCGCGTGGCCCCCGGCCTGGACCTGGCCGGCCTGGCCGTGCCCGGTGCGATGGCGCTGTGCATCGAGCACCTGCGCGGCCGCACCTGCAATCTGGCCGCGATTGCCGGCTGGCATTCCATTGGCAGCGCACGCGCCACCCGGCTGCTGAACGCGCTGTATTTGCAGTCGGGCCTGATCGTCAGCCGCAGCCACCCGGCGGCCACCAACCTGGGTTGGGCCGGCTACCGCCAAAGCGGGTTTTGACGGCCCGGGCCGCCCGGGCCGCCCCGGCCACCTGTCGGCCTGCTTGACACCCGCGCTGCGGCCACTGCCCCGCCCAGCCCTGTTGGCCACCACGCGCCCCGCCTGACCCCCGCATTCAAGGGATCAAGTTTGCGGCGGCAACACGGTTGATTTGTGCACACCCGGCGCCCACGGTGCGGCCGCATGAATTGCGTATTTGCTCAATTTTGCACAACAGCGCGACCCGCCCAGCACTGCAGCCAGCGCCAAGCCGGCGATTTTGAAGGCCCGCAAAAAGGCCTTGGACTGCTTGTTGCTCACAGTTTGCAGCGTGGGGCGACAAACCCCCCGTTGCAAACGTTGCAAACGCTGCAAACCATGTTGCCAATCGGCCTGCATTGCCGGCCGTTGGTGAATCAAACAATCAGCGCTTTCAACTGCCTTCTTCAATCTCCGCCGTCAATACCGAACAGGACCACAACCATGAAATGCACCCTCATCAAGATCGCCCTGCTGGCTGCCTGCGCGGTGTCCACCAGCGCCCATGCCGGCCCGGGCTGGGAGTTCGAGGAACCCGGCAACAGCTTCACCAGCGGCAGCTGGAACTTCAGCAACAACTTCCGCGTGCTCAGCACCCTCACCGTGACCGGCCTGGGCTATTACGCCGACCCCCACAGCCAGTCGGTGGACAACAACCCGGTGGCCCTGTTCGACGCCAACGGCACGCTGCTGGCCAGCGCCACGGTGACCAATGCCAACGCCGCAGTAGGCCATTTCAGGTATGTCGCCATCAGCCCGCTGACGCTGCTGGCGGGGGACTACCAAATTGCCGGTGTGAGCGCCAGCGATACCTACACCTGGAACGATGTCGGGTTTGCCACCGACAGCCAGATCCAATATCTTGGCAATAACTGGGAACAAGACACCAACGGTGTGGCCGATTTCATTGCCGGCGTCCGCAATGATGTGGCCGATGGTTATTGGGGCGCCAATATCTTCATCGGCGCGCCGACCTTTGCGGCCCAGGTGCCGGAACCCGGCGCGCTGGCCCTGCTGGGCCTGGGCCTGGCCGCCTGCGCCGCCGCCAGCCGGCGCCGCGCAGCGCGCTGAGCGTCGACAACAAGTGCGGCCCGGGCAACACCCGGGC
>JANPOW010000050.1:0-2643 GCA_031428185.1 Betaproteobacteria bacterium
CCGAGCGGCGCTCGGTGGGGTCGGTCTGCTGCATCTTGGGCGGCAGCAGTTTCTCAAGCCAACTCATTGGAGCCCCTCGTTCGACGGGTACGTCGACCGATCCCCCGCGGGGATGTGGGCCGGCTTGGGAGCGGCCCGGCGCTCGGCCCGCCGCCCCTCGTTCGACGGGTACGTCGACCGATCCCCCGAGGGGATCTGGGCCGGCTTGGGAGCGGCCCCGCGCTCGGCCCCTGCCGCTTTGATCGACTTCGTTGCACTCATGGGCTCTCCAAACAGGTTTACAGCGTGTCCAACGCGGCGCGGATCTCGGCCATGAAGGCCTGACCCGCAGCAGCAGCGGCATCCTGGGGCGCCTCGTGCAGGATTTGCACCAGGCGCGACCCGATCACCACCGCGTCCGACACTCGCCCCACCGCTTGCGCCGTGCGGGCGTCACGGATGCCGAAGCCTACCCCAACCGGCACCTTGACATGGGCGCGGATGCGTGGCACGGCCAGCGCCACCGCGTCGGTGTCCAGGTGGCCGGCGCCGGTCACGCCTTTGAGCGACACGTAGTACACATAACCGCTGGCGATGCGGCCAACCTCCTTGATGCGCGCCTCGGTGGACGTGGGCGCCAGCAAGAAGATCAAGTCCAGCCCGGCGGCTTTCAAATCAGCCGCAAATACTTCGCATTCCTCCGGTGGGTAGTCCACCACCAGCAGGCCGTCCACACCGGCGGCGGCGGCGTCACGAATGAAGGCGCCGGCGCCGTGTTTCTGGTCGTAGCGCTCAACAGGATTGGCATAACCCATCAGCACCACCGGTGTGCTGTTGTTGCCGGCACGGAAGGCCCGCACATAGCCCAACACCTGGCGCATGCCGATGCCACGCGCCAGCGCACGCTCGCTGGCCTGGGCGATGACCGGGCCGTCGGCCATCGGGTCAGAAAACGGCACACCCAGCTCGATGATGTCGGCACCACCGACGGCCAGCGCCTGCATGATTTGCACGGTGGTGTCTGGGTGCGGGTCACCGGCGGCGATGTAGGGGATCAGCGCCTTGCGGCCTTGGCTCTTCAGGGCCTGGAGCGTGGCAGCAATGCGGCTCACGGTGTCTGCCCCTCGGTCGACACAGGCGTCGCACCGCCCCCCGGGGGGACGCGGGCTGGCTTGGTGCGGCCCGGCGCGGCGCCCGTCACCTGAATGGTTTGGGTGGATGCCGCGCCACCTTTGACGGTCTGCCCCTTGCACGACGGCCGGCAGTAAAACTCGGCGCCCGACAAGTCAGCCACCGTGCCGATGTCCTTGTCACCCCGGCCGCTCAGGTTGACCAGCAGGTGTTGGTCGGGCCGCAGGGTGGGCGCCAGTTTCATGGCGTAAGCCACCGCGTGGCTGGATTCCAGCGCCGGAATGATGCCCTCGGTGCGGCACAGCCGGTGAAAGGCGCTGAGCGCTTCGTCGTCGGTGATGCCGACGTATTCGGCACGGCCGATGTCCTTCAGGTACGCATGCTCGGGGCCGACACCGGGGTAGTCCAGGCCGGCCGAGATCGAATGCGTCTCGGTGATCTGGCCGTTGTCGTCCTGCAGCAGATAGGTGCGGTTGCCGTGCAGCACGCCTGGGCTGCCGGCAATCAGGCTCATCGCGTGTTTGCCGCTGTCCTGGCCCAGCCCTGCGGCCTCCACCCCGATCAGCCGCACGCCCTCATGCGGGATGTAGGGGTAGAAGATGCCCATCGCGTTGCTGCCACCGCCCACGCAGGCGATCACGGCGTCGGGCTGGGCACCGTCCCGGCCAATCTGCCCGGGCATCTGCACCAGGCATTCATCGCCGATCACCCGCTGGAAATCCCGCACCATGGCCGGATAGGGGTGCGGCCCGGCCACGGTGCCGATGATGTAGAAAGTGTTTTCCACGTTGGTCACCCAGTCGCGCAGCGCCTCGTTGAGCGCGTCTTTCAGGGTCTTGCTGCCCGATTCAACCGGCACCACGCGGGCGCCCAGCAAATGCATGCGGTAGACGTTGGGGCTTTGGCGCTTCACGTCCTCGCTGCCCATGTAGACCACGCAGTCCAGCCCATAGCGGGCGCAGATGGTGGCGGTGGCCACACCGTGCTGGCCGGCACCGGTTTCGGCAATGACACGCGGTTTGCCCATGCGCTTGGCCAGCAAGGCCTGGCCGATGGTGTTGTTGATCTTGTGCGCGCCGGTGTGGTTCAAGTCCTCGCGCTTCAAATGGATTTGTGCGCCGCTCAGCTCACGGCTCAAACGCGCAGCGTGGTAAATCGGGCTGGGCCGGCCGACGAAGTGCGCCAGCTCATGCCGGTATTCGGCCATGAAGGCGGCGTCCTGGCTGTAATGCGCGTAGGCGGCCTTGAGCTCGTCGAGCGCGTGCACCAGGGTTTCGGCGACGAAGGTGCCGCCGTAATTTGTGCCATTGACAGGCCCGAAGTGCCCGCGGGCATCGGGTTGTTGGTAGTCCAGCATGGTGATGAATCCTCGGATGGTGGCCGCGCGGGCCGAACCGGAGGATCGGGCACCGCTTGGCGGGTGGTTCAGTGGTCTGCGGCGGCCGGGCGTCTGGCCAGCAGGGCGTCGGCCTGACGCACCGCTTCGCAAAACTGGCGCATCAGCGCCGCATCCTTCAAGCCCTTGGCGGTTTC
>JANPOW010000051.1:0-14448 GCA_031428185.1 Betaproteobacteria bacterium
CAACTGCGGTGATTTCCAGGCCCGCCGCATGCAGGCGAGGTTCCGCCGCACTGGCGCCAAGGCTGACAGCAAGCCCGAGCTGGTGCACACCCTCAACGGCTCAGGCCTGGCGGTGGGCCGCGCGCTGGTGGCGGTGCTGGAAAACCACCAGCAAGCCGACGGCAGCATCCGCATCCCGGTGGCACTGCAGCCCTACCTGCGCGGCGCTACAACCGTCACAGCCTGAGCCGCTAGAATGCGCGGCTGCGCCCGGCGACCACCGGCGCAGCCCGGTCAGCCATTGACCTGGCAAAACACCAGGAGAGGTGGCAGAGTGGTCGAATGCGCGGGACTCGAAATCCCGTGTACGTTTTCAACGTACCGTGGGTTCGAATCCCACCCTCTCCGCCAAGACGCAGCCCAAGCGAGTGATTCGCCTGGGCTTTTTTCTTGATTCGCCGCGCCTGCCGCACCTGTCGCACGTCGTCGCCGTCACCGCAGCGCTACCGTGTGCTGCGCCCGGCAGGGCACAATCGACGGCCATGTTGACGCCCTTCGGTCCTCTCGCCACGCGGCAGTTGCCGGGTGTGGCTGCCGCCGCTGCAGCACCGCGGCGCCTGGCACTGGCGCTGTTGTGCAGCGCTGTGCTGGCCGGTTGTGCCACCCGGGCGGTGGATGTGCGCCCCAAGCCCGACGACCCGGCTGCCTACGCCGACTGGGACTGCGAACGCCTGTTTGAGGCCTCTGATCAGGTGCAACTGCAAGCCGCCGATGTGGCGTATGCGGTGGACACCGTGGTGGGCAACAACATGGTGGCGCTGGGCTTGGGTGTCATGGTGTTCTGGCCCGCGTTGCTGGCGATGCAGCCCGACGGGCCGGACGCTGCACAACTGGCCAGCCTGAAAGGCCGCTTCGAGGCCTTGCGCAGCGTGGCCGACTCGCGCCACTGCGGCCCACCGCCGCTGCAGATGACGGCCAGGCGCCAGGCCGCGTTGCCGGTGGCGCTGGGTGACCAACTGATCTATGACGACCGCATCGGCACCAGCGGGCCGGCGCGTGAGCTATCGCTGCAGGTCAGTGCGCTGCTGCGTGACCGCATCGAGTTCCGCGCCGCGCTGGACGGCCAGGCCCTGCCCACCCCGTGGCGGCAAGACCTGGCCGGCAACGCGGTGGTGGGTGAGCCCGCACCGCTGATCGCCTGGCGCCGGCTGCTGCGCTCTGACCTGGCGCTGGGCCAGGTGGTGACTGGCGAGCTGGCGGCAGCCGGTGAGTTGCTGCCCAGTGCCAGGCTGCGTGGCCAGGTGGTGGCCACCGGGCCGCAGACCGTGGCCGGCCAGACCTTCGATGTGGCAGTGATCGAGCTGTTTGGCGAGGCGCCACGGCCACGCAACAACCATGGCGACACACCCGCCGGCAGCGCCCGGCTCGACGGCTCGATGGCAGTAGACCGCCACAGCGGCCTGCTGCTGCGGCTGGACATGCGCTGCGACAACCCCGACTTTGCGCTGCGCCGCCGCCTGGTGCGGTTGGTCACGGCGCCGCGTTGACCGGTTTGCGCCACGCCGGCCAGCCATCACCGCCGCGCTGGCGTTTTACCGATCTTTACGGCGTCCACAAGGCCACGACAAGCCCGCTGCCCACAATCCTGGCTTCTGTTGCTTCCCACCAAAGGTGTTTGCCATGATTGCCCAGCTGACCCGCTCCGTCCTGATCCGCCCGGCCCGGCGTGTGCTGCTGGCCGCCATGCTGCTGGGGGCGGCAACCGCGCCCGTGATGGCCCAGGGCATGGCCACCAGCCCGGCCGGCCCGCACCAGGCCATGCACCACGGCATGGGCCGCGGCGGGGTTGACCATCTGATGATGTCCGCCCGCCTGCTTGACGCCGTGGGCGCCAGCGCCGACCAGCAAGCCCGCATCCAGCAAATCACGCGCCAGGCCCATGACGAAAGCGCCAAGCAGCGTGACGCTGACCGGGCGCTGCACCAGCAGATGCTGGCGCTGATGGCTGCACCACAAATTGACGCCGCAGCCGCTGAGAATCTGCGCCAGCAACTGCAGACCCGGCGCGACGCCGCCAGCAAGCGCCACCTGCAGGCCATGCTGGACAGCGCTGCGGTGCTGACACCCGAGCAGCGTGCCCAACTGGCTGAGCGCCTGAAGACCCGGGGCGACACGATGCAGCGCCACCACCGTGAGCGCAGCCCTGCCGGCACGCACGGTTGACTGGCTGCAGCGCGGCGCAACACCGCAACACCGCAAGACTGCGCCACCCGCCATCCGCCACCCGCCACCCGCCACCCGCCGCATGGCCACCCACCGATGACCACCTGAACACCGCATGACCACCAAACTGCTGCTGATCGACGATGACGCCCGCCTCACCGCCATGGTGGGTGACTACCTGCGCGCCAACGGCCATGAGGTGGAGGTGGCCGGTTCACTGGCCGCTGGCCGGCAAAAACTGCAGCAAGGCCACTTCGACGCCCTGGTGCTGGATTTGATGCTGCCCGACGGTGATGGCCTGGACCTGACCCGCGAGTTGCGCGCCGACCCGCGCCTGAAGCGCCTGCCGCTGCTGATGCTCACCGCCCGCGGTGAGCCGCTGGACCGGGTGCTGGGGCTGGAGCTTGGCGCGGACGACTACCTGTCCAAGCCGTTTGAAGCGCGTGAGCTGCTGGCCCGCATCAAAGCCTTGCTGCGCCGTGCCTTGCCTGAGCCGGCCACCGACGAAACCCTGCGCTTTGGCCGTCTCGAGATTGACCTGGGCGCCCGCCAGGCCCGCATCGACAGCAAGGCCTGTGACCTGACCGGCCACCAATTCGATTTGCTGGTGGTGCTGGCCCAGGGCGCCGGCCGCGTGCTCAGCCGCGACCAGATCATGGATTCGCTCAAAGGCCATCCGATGGAGGCGTTTGACCGCAGCATCGATGTGCATGTCTCGCGCATCCGCGCCTGCATCGAGGACGACCCCAAAAGCCCCAAGCGCTTGTTGACCGTGCGTGGCTCGGGTTATGTCTTCGCCCGCAAGCAGGACGCCGAGGATTGAACCTGCCGGGCTGCCGCTGGGCATGAAGTCCCTCTACCTGCGCATCTGGCTCACCGTGGTGGCCGCGCTGGCGCTGTTTGCGCTGGTTTCGGGCTGGATGTGGCAACGCCATGTCGAACAAGAGCGGGTGCGCTTTGAGGCCGCCGCCAGTGAGCGCCTAGCCGCCTGGGCCGAGCTGGTGCAGCGCGCCTTGCCCAGCGCTGACGCCCCCGCCGGTGAGCAGGCCGAGGCCCTGCGGGAGTGGTCAATCCGGCTGCGCGTGCCGCTGGCGCTGGACGACAGGCGAGGTGCCCGCATCGGTGCATCCGACAGTTTTTTGCGGCGTGAGGGTGACGCTGCACCGCAGGCCGCCGCCGTGCGCCTGGACGATGGCCGCACCCTGTGGCTGGCGCGCCGGCTGCTGCGGCGCCCGGCGCCCGATGGGGTCTCGCACGACGAGATGCTGGCCTGGCGTGGTGCGGCCAGCGGGCCGTTCAGCCTGCGCCCACCGCGTGGCCCGATGTTGGGTGAACACGCGCCCGGCCCGGCCTTGGGCGAGCGGCCCAACGGTGCCGGCATGGGCCCACCACCACTGGCGTTTTTGCCTGGCCTGCCCAACTGGTCGTTTGGCCTGCCGCAGGCGGTCGGCCCGTTGATCCTGGTGGCCTTGCTGTTTGTGGCGGTGGCCGCCGGTGCCTACCCGGTGGTGCGCCGGTTGACGCGCCGGCTGGAGGCGCTCAAACAAGGCGTGGAGGCGTTTGGCGGTGGCAACCTGGCACAACGGGTGGACGACAGCGGGCGTGACGAGGTGGCCGCCGTGGCCAGCACCTTCAACCTGGCCGCCGGCCGCATCGAGACTCTGGTGCGCAGCCACCAAACCCTGCTGGCCAATGCCAGCCATGAGCTGCGCTCACCGCTGGCGCGGCTGAAGATGGCGGTGGCGCTGTATGCCGAGATGCCGGAGGCCCAGCGCGCCGACCTGCGCAAGGAGATCAACACCAACGTGGCCGAGCTGGACGCGTTGGTTGAAGAAGTGCTGCTGGCTAGCCGGTTGGATGGCAGCCCGACGCTGGACAGCGACGAGCCGTTTGACCTGCTGGGCGTGGCGGCTGAAGAATCGGCCCGGGTCGGGGCGGAGGTGGAGGTGCTGGGGGACGCGGCCAGGTCCTCTTCTGCAGGCACCGCAGGCAGCACAGATACCTCCGGCATCAGCTTCGACAGCCCACCGATGCGGGTGCCCGGCAGTGAGCGGCTGGTGCGGCGCGCGCTGCGCAACTTGCTTGAAAACGCCCGCCGCTACGGTGGTGGCCAGATCAGCGCCGAGGTGGCACGTGCGCCAGGCGCGATGGTGCAGGTGCGGGTGTGTGACCGGGGTGCCGGTGTGCCCGAGGCGCTGCGCGAGCGCATTTTTGAGCCGTTTTTCCGCCTGCCCGGCCACACCGAGCGGGAAGGTGGTGTGGGCCTGGGCCTGAGCCTGGTGCGCCAGATCGCCCAGCGCCACGGCGGCACGGTGCACTGTGAGGCCAGGTCCGGTGGTGGCAGCTGTTTTGTGCTGAGCCTGCCGGCGCTGCCACAGGCAAAAAGCTGACGCAGGTCAGCGCCGCTGACTTGCGGGCTGATCTCAGCGCTGCGCTGCGCCTGCCGGCTGCACCACGGCAGGCCCCATGCGCTGCTGCGCCAGCACCCAGGCCAGCAGGCCAGTCAGCGCGGCGGCAGTCAGGGTCAAACCGGCGGTGGACGCCATCCAGAAGCCCGGCGCACCTTGCCACGCCAGCGGCAGCAGATTGCCCGCCTTGAAGGCCAGCAGGTAACCCCCGCCAAGCCCCACGCCCCACAGCGCACTGATGAAAATCAGCAGCGGCGCGGTGGTGATGCGCCAGGCCCGCAGCACAAATGCGGCCAGGGTCTGCACCGCGTCGGCCGAGTGGAACAGCGCCACCCAGGCCAGCAGCGGCAGTGCGGCGGCCACCACGGCCGGGTTGTCGGTGTACAGCCACAACACCTGCTCACGGGCGATGAACACAACGCAGCCCACCGCCAGCGCCATCACCGCAGCCAGCTGCATGCCGTGCCAGCCCAGGCGGCGGGCGTCGTGCAGGTCACCGGCACCAATGCGCTGGGCCACCAGTGCGCCGGTGGCATTGCTCAAGCCCAGCGGCAGCATGAACAGCAGCGACACCAGGTTGGCCGCAATCTGGTGGCCAGCCACCGCCGTCTCGCCCAGGCGGGAGATAAAGATCGCCATGAAGGCAAAGCCCGTCACCTCGACCAGGATGGACAAGCCCATCGGCACCCCCAGCCGCAGCAGCGCCCGCAGTGACGGCCCGTGCGGCGCCCGCTGGCCGGGCGCGGTCAGCTCGAAGCGGCAGAAAAACGGGTCACGCCAAACATGCACCATGGCCACCAGTGCCTGCACCCACATCGCAATCAAGGTGGCGATGCCGCAGCCCACCACACCCATGGCCGGCAGGCCCAGCGCCGGCACGCCAGACACCAGCGCGATGGACAGCGGCACCTTCAAAACGAACCCGGCCAGCTGGATCAACATCACCGTCTTGGGCCGCGACACCGCCACGTTGAAACCCCGGTAAACGGTGAAAATCAGCGACGCTGGTAGCGAAAACGCCAGGGCCAGCAGGTAGTCGCTCACCTTGTCGGCCACTGCCGGGCTGGCTTGCGACATGGCCAAAAACGGCGCCGGGAATATCAGCAAGCCACTGCCCAGCAGCGCAGCCGCGGCCGCCAGCCACAAGGTCTGCCAGGCCTGGTGGCCGGCCTCGCGCAGCCGCCCGGCACCAAACAACTGGCCGACGATGGGGCTGATGGCCATCACCAGGCCCATCAGGCCGATGAAGATGGTGATGTAGCTGGCCTGGCCCACGGCAAGTGCGGCCAGGTCAGTGGGTGAGCGGCGCGCCACCAGCACGGTATCGACCGTGCCAAAGCCCAGCACCGCCACCTGGCCCACAAACACCGGCCAGGCCAGCGGCACGATGCGGCGCACGCTGGCGCGCAGGCTGGCCATCAGGCGCCGGGGGCCGTTGCGGCCGGGACAGCGCCAGTGCCGGTGCCGCCCGGCACCGCGCCGTGCGGCTGCTGCACCCGCTCGGCATAGCGGTTGAAGCGCCAGGCCGTGCCGTCCATCGTGATGCGGTGCCACACACTGCGTTTTTCAGCCGGACTCAGTGCGGTCCAGTGCTGCACCTCGTCCTCGGTGCGGCCGCAGCCTTTGCACAGTGCATCACCCTGGGCGGTGGAGCAGATGGCGATGCAGGGCGCGTCGGCTGTGCTGGCGTACCAGGCCAGCCAGGCTTCGGCCGCAGCGCTGGGCATGCTGGTTGCGTCGGCCAAGGTCTCGCGGTAGTACACCAGCAGGGCGTAGACCTCGGCCAGCGCCAGCACCTCAGCGCAGGCGGTGATGCCGTCGGGAGACGGCGAGCGGGCGCGCCACCAGTTGATGGCGGCTTCGATGTCGATGATGTGGATGCCGGCCATGCCTGGGGTGGGATCAGGTGGAATTTTTCGGCGCGGTTGGCGTGCTGCACCGCACACCAGCGCCGCACAGTCCGTGTCGTGTGGCTTGGGGGCAGCCAGCATAGCCGCTGGCCCGCCAGCGGGGCGGGCATACTTTGCTGATGCTCTCTTGTTCTGGTGCTGTGTGGTCTCGGGTGCTGCGAGACGTGATGCTGGCCGCCGCGCTGTTGGGCCTGTCCGCCCAGGTGCCGCAGGTGGCCAGGGCCGGTGAGTTCAGCGATGAATTTGACCGCCAGCGCTTCAAGGATGGTTTCCGCCAGGAGATCAGCTTCCGCGAGGCCGCGCTGCATGTGGCCTGGGGCGCTGAGCCGCTGTGTGACGACACCAGCGAGATCGAGCCACTGGTGCTGTGGTCGGTGCGCAACCTGCGCATCAGCCTGTCGGGGCAGCAGCAGGCGCTGTTCACCCAGGCCACCGGCATGGACGAGCACTGGCGCATCGCCTGGCTGGATGAAGGCGCGCCGGACGAGCTGACGCTGGGCCAGCGCGTGGTGGCCATCAACCAGCGCCCACTGCCCGCACCCGGCACCAAGCTGGAGCTGACAGCAGTGCTGCGCGGCGGTGCAGCCATGACGGTGGACGACCAGGCCTTCTGGGCCGTGTTGCACCAGGCCCGTGATGAGGCCAGCGCCGACGCGTCGATGACACTGACGCTCGAGGACGGCCGGCTGGTCAAGATCAGCACCCAGACCGGTTGCTCGGGCACCGTGACGGCCAGCGCGTTTGACAACGAGCCGCAGAATTTTTTGCGCCAGGACGGCCAACGCAGCAAGCTACCCGGCAACGCGCTGCTGGAGGCGCGCAGCCGCGATGAGCGGCGCTGGCTGGCAGCGTTTGGCACTTACTTTCTGGCCAGCGAGGGTGGGGTGCTGCGGCAGCGCTCGTCGGACAAGGTGGGAAATGCGTTCCTCATCGGCAAGGTGCTGGCGCTGGCGGTGCCGGGCGCCGGCACATTGCTGGCGGCGGTGGAGGCACAAACCCAGCGCAGCATCCAGGTCGACAGCCTGGTGGGTGGTGCCGACCTGTTTGCCAATGAGGTGGTGATGGCGCTGGGCGGTGACCCGGCCGCCGGCATCCAGTTGTCTGACCGGCTCAAGGCCAAGGGCATCCTGGCGGACGTGCTGGTGATGAGTGAGTTCCGCCGCTCCAACGCCGAGCTGCATGTGCGCCAGTTGCGGGAGATTGACAGTGCGCGGCGGGCGGCTGAATTGGCGGCCGAGCAAGCCCCTGCTGTTGGCGGCGCCAAGCCTTGACGGGCGGGTGATCGGGCCACTGACGGGGTCTGGCGTAAGGTTTTGCCGCAGCAGCCGACCAAGCCGGCATGCCCACCACCCACCAGGCCACCACCATGCTGACTGCCGCCACCGCTTGCCGTCTGGGCGCTGCCGCCGCCATGCTGGCGCTGCTTGCCCCTGCTGCCCTCAAGGCCCAGACCTGCCAGGCCAAATCGCCTGAGCGGCAGGCCTTGCTGGTGGAGTTGTACACATCTGAGGGCTGCAACTCCTGCCCCCCGGCAGACCGCTGGCTGAGCAGCCTGCAAGGCAAACCCAGCGTCATCACCGCCGCTTTCCATGTCGACTACTGGGACCGGCTGGGCTGGGCCGACCGTTTTGCCAGCCCGCACCACACCCAGCGCCAAGCCGAGTTGCAGCGCAGTGCGGGTGCGGGCTTCAGTTACACACCGCAGCTGCTGGCCAATGGCCGTGACTGGCGCGGCGCGCCCACCTTGCCTTTGCTGGACGCCAAAGCGCTGGTGCAGGTGGATTTGCAACGGGTGGATGCCAGCCAGGTGGGTGTCATGGTGACCGCCCAGCGCGGTGCGCCGGCCAGGCTGGCGCTGTGGTGGGCGCTGCTGGAGGACGGCCATGTGTCACCCGTGCGTGCGGGTGAAAATCGGGGCGTGACGCTGCGCCACGACGCAGTGGTGCGCCAGTACGGCAAGCTGCCCGCCTGGGCTACCTTGGTGGGTGGCGCTGGTGATACGGCCGCCGCCCACATCCTGCGCATCTCGGCACCCCACAACGCCGAAGGCGGGCACAAGGCCCGCCTTCTGGTGGTGGTCACGGACGCGGCCACCGGGGCGCCGCTACAGGCCGTTCAGCTCAGCTGCTGAATCGCGCTGAGCTGGCCGCCACGGCCTGCAGCATGCGCTGATTTAACGCGGCGTGCGGCGCGGGCCGAAGCCGGGCTTGGCACCAAACGCCGGGCGCGCCGGGCGATCACCGCCACCAAAGCCTTCCCGCGGGGCACGCTCAGCACCGGCAAAACTGCCGGGGCCACCCGCACCACGCGGGGCCTGGCTGCGGCTGTCGTTGCGGAAGCCACCTTCACGGAAACCACCTTGCGGCGCGCCGTCGCGGAAGCCACCTTGCGGCCGGCCGGCGTCACGGAAACCGCCTTGCGCATGGCCTTCGTCACGGTGGCCACCCTGGTAGCCACCACCGCCACCTTGTGGGCGGTCCTGGCGATGGTCATCACCACGGTAGCCACCACCAGCAGGGGCGCTGCCGCCAAAACCACCGGCCGGCCGGCGGTCACCGCCAAAGCCACCACCGCTGTGGCCACCGGCATTGCCACCAAAGCCACCACCACCACCGCCGTAGGCGGCACGGTCATTGCCACGGTCGGCACGCGGGCCACCAAAGCTGGGCCGGCCACGGCCGCCAAAGCTGGGCTTGCCACCAAAACCACCACCATTCCCACCAAAACTCGGGCCGTTCATCGTCGGCGCGGTGTATTTGGGCTCCAGCCCGGCCACCACCGCCACCGCGATGGGTTGGGTGGTGAAGCGCTCGATGCGGCGGATCATGCCCACATCACGGCGCTCAGCCAGCGTGATCGCCAAGCCATTGCGGCCAGCACGGCCGGTGCGGCCGATGCGGTGGATGTAGTCCTCCGGTTTCATCGGCAGGCCGTGGTTGATCACATGGCTGATGGTGGGCACGTCAATGCCACGGGCGGCCACATCGGTGGCAACCAGCACACGCAGGTGGCGGCTGCGCAGGTCTTGCAGCACCCGGTTGCGCTTGCCCTGCGGCATGCCGCCGTGCAGCGCGGCAACAGCGTGGCCAATCTGGGCCAGCTTGAAGGCCACTTCATCAGCATCGCGCTGGGTGCTGGTGAAGACCAGGCACTGGTCCATGTCCTTGTCGGTCAGCAACTGCTCCAGCAGGGCATGCTTGTGGTGCATGCTGTCGGCCCAGTGCAGGCGCTGCTCGATGCCGGCATGGCTGTCGGTGTGGTTGTCCACGCTGATGCGCTGCGGCTCTTTGGTGAGCTGCTGCGCCAGGTGGCCCACATTGCCGGCAAAAGTGGCCGAGAACATCAACGTCTGGCGATTCGCCGGCAAGCTCTGGGCGATGGTGGTGATGTCGTCGATGAAGCCCATGTCGAGCATGCGGTCGGCTTCGTCCAGCACCAGCAGTTCCACACCGCCCAGGATGGCAGCGCCGGAGTTCATCAGGTCCAGCAAGCGGCCCGGGGTGGCGATCAGCACATCCAGCGGGGCGCGCAGCGCCTTCAGTTGGGCCTGGTAAGGCACACCACCCACCACGTGCGCCACCTTCAGGCCGGACACGCCGTAGCCGTACACCGAGCAGGCCTTGCTGACCTGCTGCGCCAACTCCCGGGTGGGGGCCAGCACGAGGATGCGCGGGCCGTGGGTCTGGCCTTTGACACGCTTCTTGGCCGGGTCAAGGCGGGCGTCCAGGATGCGTTGCAGCGCGGGCCACACAAAAGCGGCGGTCTTGCCGCTGCCGGTTTGTGACGAGACCAGCAGGTCGCTGCCGCTCAGCGCAGCGGGCACGGCGCGCAACTGCACATCGGTCGGGCTGGGATAGCCGCCGTGCAAGATGGCCTTGACGATTTCGGGCGCCAGGCCGAGGGCGGCAAAAGCCTCACCCGTGGTGGCGGCAGGTGCGGCGACAGGCGTGGTGGCGGACGTGTCCAGGGCCAGGTCGGCGGTCTGGTCGGATTCAGGGGCGAGGTCAAAACTCATGGGAGCAACTTTCGAAAATAGCAAGGCTGCGCCAGGTGGCTTGTGGCCACAACAAGGCACAACCACGGCGTCGCCTGGAGGGGCGGACAACCGCAGTGGGGTCGCACTTCGTGGGAAGGGTGGGGCAAGCCGGAGGTGGCTTGAGGCGACGTGACTGCGCCTGCATTGCCCTGAACGTCCTGAAGCGACGGCATCGCCGCCAACCAGGACTCAAGACGCGGTGTGTGTCTCTGCGCTGACAAGCCAGCTTGTTTGCAGAGACCGGCTTGATGAGGGTCAGTGTCGATGAACGAAAAACGCCAACCGAAGTTAGCGTCAACCAGGATTATGGCATGCATTCACGCCGCGTGGTGCATGATCGCTTGTCAATTCAGCCCATCGATGCGTCAGCCCGGATCATGTCGGCCGCTTTCTCCGCAATCATGATGGTCGGTGCGTTGGTATTGCCCGCCACGATGCACGGCATGATGGATGCATCCACCACCCGCAGGCCCTGCAGGCCATGCACCCGTAACCGGGCATCCACCACGTCGCCCGGCCCAGGCCCCATGCGGCAGCTACCCACCGGGTGGTAGATCGTGTCGGCATGGGCGCGGATGAAATCGACGATCTGAGCATCAGTCTGGGCCTTGGCGGACGTGGCCAGCTCACGCCCACCCAACGCCGCCAACGCAGGCTGCGACAGGATGCGCCGCATCTGCTTGACGCCCAAGACCAAGCGCTCCAGATCACGTGGCGCACTGAAAAACGCCGGGTCGATCAGCGGCGCTGTGCCCGGGTCGGCGCTGGCCAGGCGCACGCTGCCCCGGCTCTCCGGGTCCAGCAAACAAACATGGCACGAGTAGCCGTGGCCAAACACCGTGGTGCGGCCGTGGTTCACCAGCTTGCCGGTCACAAAGTGCAGTTGCAGGTCGGGCGCGGTGGCGGCGGCGCTGCTGCGGATAAAGCCGCCGGCCTCGGCAAAATTGGTGGTCAAGCGGCCACTGCGGCTGCGCCGCCATTCCAGCGCGCTTTGCAGCACATGCCAGGCGCCGGTGAATGACAGGCCGAACAAATCGGTGACCTTGGGTGTGTCCATCACCTGCACCACGTCCACGTGGTCATGCAGGCCCTCACCCACTCCGGGCAGGTGGTGCAGCACGGGGATGCCAAGCGCCTGCAAATGCGCGCCCGGCCCGATGCCACTGAGCTGCAACAACTGCGGTGACTGCAGCGCACCGGCGCACAGCAGCACCTCAGTGCGGGCCTGGACCTGGTGGTCAGTGCCACCTTGCCGATAGGCCACACCGGTGGCGCGGCGGCCGTCAAACAACAACCGTGTGACGGCGGCGCCGGTGATCACTGTGAGGTTGGGCCGGGCCAGGGCCGGCGTGAGGTAGGCCTTGGCTGCGCTGCAGCGTTCACCACCCCGGTGGGTGACCTGGTACAGGCCCACACCCTCTTGCGAGGCTGCATTGAAATCGGCATTGGCCGCATGACCAGCCTGTTGGCCGGCCTGCACAAACAAGCGGGCGCAGCGGTTGGGCTGGCTCAAGTCCTGCACGGACAGCGGACCGCCGCTGCCGTGCCAGGCATCAGCACCACGGCTGTTGTGCTCGGCACGCTTGAAGTAGCGCAGCACGTCCTCAAACGCCCAGCCCGGGTTGCCGCCAGCGGCAGTGTCACCCGCAGCCCAAGCGTCATAGTCAGCGGCCTGGCCACGCAGGTAAATCATCGCGTTGATCGAGCTGGACCCACCCAGCACCTTGCCACGCGGCTGGTAGCCCCGGCGGCCGCCCAGACCGACTTGCGGCACGGTCTGGAAGCCCCAGTTCAGGTTCTGCATCTGGGCCATCAGGGCCAAGCCGGCGGGGCAGTGGATCAGCACACTGCGGTCGGGTAAGCCGGCTTCCAGCAGCGCCACACGCACGGCCGGGTCTTCAGTCAGGCGTGCAGCCAATACACATCCGGCGGAGCCGCCGCCGATCACCACATAGTCAAACATCTGCTGCCACCCCTGAGCGTCGCTGCCGCGCTGGACTGCCGGCCGTAGCGGGCCATGCTATCCAGCCATGCGCTGCAGATGTGGGCTGGGGACCTGCCTCTAGCCCGGGCGAGGGTTGCTGCGTGCGACGCGCCAGCCGAGAAGCTGTTACATTACCCGCACAGACATGCACGAGGCCGTTTCCACAAGGTCTTATTCCCGTACCGCCTGATGTCGCCCAAGCGTTTTAACGCCAAAGTGTGCAAAAGGCCCGTCCAGGTTTGAACTCTCGGTTCGACGTTTCTTGAGTGTCTCTGTCCGTGTGGTGCGTAAGCCTGCACGGTGGCTCTAATTTTCATCAACAGACTCAAAAGGAACATCCCATGAGCACCACCCAAACTGGCGTCGTCAAATGGTTCAACGATGGCAAGGGCTTCGGCTTCATCACGCCTGAAGACGGCAGCAAGGATCTGTTCGCTCACTTCAGCGAAATCCGCAACAACGGCGGCTTCCGCAGCCTGGCTGAAAACCAGCGCGTTGAATTTGAAGTGAAGCAAGGCCCCAAGGGCCTGCAAGCGGCCAACATCCGCCCGCTGTAAACGCCAGGGCGCCTAGCGCCTTTGCAGCACTGGCCGCGTTCAGCGGCTGGTCAAACAAAAACCGCAGCTCTTGAGCTGCGGTTTTTTTTCGTCTGTGGCCTTCTTTGGCCGTGTTCGCGACGGCTTGTGGCCGGTATCCCTCGCGGTCAGCCCGCGCTGGGTGGTGTGCTGGTGGCATCCGTGGGGCCTGCCGGTGCGGCTTGGTCGCTGTTGGCGTTGTCGTCGGTGCTGTGCCCCTGTTTTTTCTTCTGCAGCTTCTCTTCGTTCTTGCGCTTCTTGGCCAGTTCGCGCTGACGTTTCTCATAAGAGTAATTTGGGGTCGCCAAGGCGGTGCTCCTTTGGATGGCCGGCGCGCGCCGTTCGCGCGTCGAAGCTGGGGCGCAGCATAAGGCATAGCCTGTTGGGGACAGGCTTGCACCAGCCGTCCGGCAGCGCTGATGTCGGGCGGGCAGAATCGCCATCTCCCACTGGAGACCACCATGGCTGCTGCCCCGATTTGCACTGTGCTGGCGCCGCCCCGGCGGGATGGTCGATGGATGCTGCCGCTGCTGTTGGTGCTTGGGTTGGCCGCCACGCCGGTCGCACTGCAAGCGGCCGATAGCGCGCCCACCAGCACCACCGCCGCCGCCGACCCGCTGGCGCAGGTGCGCGCCCATATTGCAGCGCGGCGCTGGCCGGCATCTATCACTGAATTGCAGCGGCTGAATGCAGTGAACAGTGCCGATTGGCACAACCTGATGGGCTATTGCCTGCGCAAGGGCGACACGCCTGATCTGATTGGCGCGGGCCGCCACTACCGGGAGGCTTTGCGCATTGATCCGGCACACCGGGGAGCGCTGGAATATTCAGGCGAACTGGCCTTGATGTTGAACGACTTGCCGGCGGCCGAGCAGTCACTGGCGCGGCTGAACAAGGTGTGTACGTTTGGCTGCGAGGAGTACACCGACCTCAAGCAGGCGCTGCAGCGCTACAAGGCGACGGGCAAGCGCTGGACGGCGAAGTAGGGCGGGCGCCCGATGCACCGCGCAGTGGCCCTTGTGTCCGTCCAAAAGCCAAGGGCCACCGCGCAGTGGCCCTTGTGTCCGTCCAAAAGCCAAGGGCCACCGAGGTGGCCCTTGCTGACGGGATATGGCACAAGCCACAACCGGATGTGTTGGCGCCGGGTACGGGTTCCGGTGCTCCGCCCATTGGTGCGGTCGGTTGTCGCCAAGACAAGGCGGATTGTGGGCTTTGGCCGTGACGGGGATGTGACGAGAAGCGTCGCATTTGCGGCCCAGTTGCTGGCCACCTGGCCGCTGAAATGCTGCGGTGCAAAATAGCGCGTTGATGCCATCCACCGGCGTCTGAAGCC
>JANPOW010000052.1:0-7956 GCA_031428185.1 Betaproteobacteria bacterium
GCCAAACTTGCGCGCGATCTTGAGTGCGCCCTCGTTGGCCTCCAGCCCGGTAGAGCAGAAAAACACCGCGTCCAGGCCGGACAGCTCACACAGCTTGGCCGCCAGCGCCTCCTGCATGGGCGCGGCATAGTAGTTGCTGCAATGGATCAGCTTGCCGATCTGGTCTTGCAACGCCGGCACCAGTTTTGGATGGGCATGGCCCAGCGTATTGACAGCGATGCCGCCCAAGCCGTCCAGGTACTCACGGCCAGCGGTGTCCCAGACGCGGCAGCCCCGGCCATGCGACAGCGCAAAAGGCAGCCGGCCATAGGTGTTCATCACATGGGACGTCATCGCAGTGCTCCGAAAGAGGGAATCAACCAATGCAAAAGCCGGCGATTTGCCACAGTGGCAGCCGGCCGGCACTGGGCAACAATTCTAAAGCGCAGCCCGCTGGCGGCCGATGAAACCCAATGGTCCCCACCCCAGCCGCTCCCCCCAATGCTGCACTGCAGCATTTCCACGGCACAATGACGGTTTTGGCGGGTGGCGAACGCCGCTGGCTGCGGCCCGTGAGCTTGCCGATCACAGCCCTGGCCGGCCGCCTGGGCCTGCCGGTGCTGCAGCCGATTTCAAGCCCGATTGCAGCACCGGCCTTGGCCCTGCCCGCCACCCCGCCTGAGCCCGCCCAGCAGCCCCAGCACCGCATGACAGCCCCCAAACCGCGCGAGTTTTTCATCCAGGGCATCACCCTGGCCGGCCGCACTTTCCGGCCCAGTGACTGGTCGGAGCGGCTGGCCGGTGCGCTGTCCAGCTTTCGGCCCAAAGGCAGCGGCAATGTGGGTGGCATCGGCGCCCACATCGGCTATTCGCCCTACTGCGTGCCGCGCGTGATCGACAACATCAAGTGCGTGATCGTCAGCGAGGCGCTGCGCGACCTGGAGCCCATGGCCTGGGATTTCGTCATGCACTTTGCGCGCGACAACGCGTTGCAGGTGGTTGAGGCCTGCCTGCTGCCCACGGCGCCGGACGCGCCGGCGGGTTGATACAGCGCGGCCGCTGCGGGGTGGTGACGCCCTGCGCTGGCAATCCGATCCAGCCATGCAAAAAGCCCGCCGAAGCGGGCTTTTTTCAATCCATCCGGACCCGATCAGGCGGCGGCAGTGGCTGCCAGCGCCTTGACCTTGGCCGACAGACGGCTCTTGTGGCGCGCGGCCTTGTTCTTGTGGAAGATGCCTTTGTCGGCGACGGAGTCAATCACCGATTGAGCGGTCTTGAACAGTTCGGCCGGCGCGGCCTTGTCACCACCGGCAGCCGCCTTGTCGAGGGCTTTCTGCACGTTCTTGACAACGGTGCGGAACTTCGAGCGCAGCGAGGTGTTGGCGGCGTTCAGTGCCACGTCTTGGCGGGCGCGCTTGCGGCCAGATGCCAGACGGACGGTTTTTTTCTTGGCTTTGGAAGCGGTGGCCATGGTGCGTGCGTGTCCCGGTACTTGAGGTGCTCAGCTTGGGCGCCTGCTAAAACAGACAAACCGGGCTGATGCGGATGGAGCAAAGAGAGCGAGTATAGCATCCATCCACCAGCCCGGCAAAGCGGGCAGCCTCGGGCTTTCTATAATTCGCACGCGCCAAAACCCGGCCGGCCACCTGCCTTGCAGGCCGGGATGCCCACCCGGCTGGGCGCTCCCCTCCAGACGCGCCAGCCAGCCCCCACGCCCCCACATGAATCTGTTCAAGGCCGCCATGTCGGTCTCCGCCCTCACACTGCTGTCACGCATCACCGGCCTGGTGCGTGAGCAGATCGGCGCCGCGCTGTTTGGCACCTCGGCCATGATGGACGCTTTCCAGATCGCCTTCCGCATCCCCAACCTGCTGCGCCGGCTGTTTGCCGAGGGGGCGTTTTCTCAAGCATTCGTGCCGTTGCTGGCCGCCACCCGCGCTGCTGAGGGCGACGCCGCCACCCACGCGCTGGTGGTCGCGGTGGCCACCGTGCTGGTGTGGGCGCTGCTGCTGACCTGCGCGCTGGGCATTGCCGGTGCGCCGCTGCTGGTGTGGCTGATGGCGTCGGGCTTTGATGCCAGCACCGAGGCCGCGTCGGTGGCCATGACCCGCTGGATGTTCCCCTACATCGGCTGCATGTCGATGGTGGCGCTGGCCTCAGGCGTGCTCAACACCTGGAAGCGTTTTGCCATCCCCGCCTTCACGCCGGTGCTGCTGAACCTCAGCGTGATTGGCGCCGCGCTGTTGGGTGTGCCGCAATTGCGCCAGCGCGGCATTGACCCGATTTACGCACTGGCACTGGGCGTGATGGTGGGTGGTGTGCTGCAGTTGGCGCTGCAATTGCCGGCACTGGCCGCCATCGGCATGCTGCCGCGCCCGGGTGCCAGTTGGGGCCGGCTGCGCACCGCCTGGGCCCACCCGGGCGTCAAGCGCATGCTGGGCAAGATGGCGCCGGCGTTGGTGGGGGTGTCGGTGGCGCAAATCTCGCTGATGCTCAATTCACAGATCGCCAGCCACCTGGGCACCGGCGCGGTGTCCACCCTGGTGTATGCCGACCGGCTGATGGAGCTGCCCATCGCGCTGCTGGGTGTGGCGATCGGTGTGGTGCTGACACCGCAGCTCTCAGCCGCCAAGGCCAGCGGCGACGCCGCAACGTCCAGCAGCCTGCTCGATTGGGGCCTGCGCCTGGTGCTGCTGCTGAGCTTGCCCTGCGCCGTGGCCTTGCTGGTATTTGCCCAGCCGATGGTGGCCGCGCTGTTCCACCGTGGCGCTTTTGATGCCCACGCCGTGGCCACCACCACGCTGGCGGTGATGGGCTACGGCGCCGGCGTGATCGGGCTGGTGGCCGTCAAGGTGGCGGCACCCGCGTATTACGCCGAGCAAGACATGCGCACCCCCATGCTGGTCGGCATTGCCGCACTGGTGCTCACCCAGTTGCTCAACGTGCTGCTGATCCAGGGCTTGGGGCTGGGTGTGGCGGCGCTGGCGCTGTCCATCGGTCTGGCTGCCAATGCCAACGCCGCCATGCTGCTGTGGGGTTTGATGCGACGCGGCAGCTACCGGCCCGAGCCCGGTTGGTGGCCGTTTGCCGGCCGGGTGGCGCTGGCCAGCCTGGGCATGGGGCTGCTGATGGCGGCCGCCGCACGCCAGGTCAACTGGCTGGCGCTGGGCCAGCATGAGTGGCAACGCGCCGGCGCGATGGCTTTGGCGCTGGCCGCATCGGCGCTGCTCTACTTTGGCCTGCTGGCGCTGCTGGGGCTGCGGCTGCGCAGCTTCATGCGCAAGGTGTGACCTGCCGGTTGCCAAGCTCTAGACTGGTGCCATGAAGCACTTGCTGCTCAGCCCGCCCAGTGCGCTGGCCTACTTTGCCGCGTTGGTGGCCGAGGACGCCGGCTTTGCGCTGCTCGAAGCCGCCATCTGCGTGGCCCACGACGACCACCCTGAACTGGACCCACAGACGGTGCTGGCCGAGATTGACCGCCTGGCCGCCAAGCTCAAAGCCCGCTTGCCGGCCGATGCGTCGCCGCTGCGCCGGCTGCAGGCACTGAGCCGCTATTTTTTCAATGAACTGGGTTTTGCCGCCAACGTCAATAACTACTACGACCGCCGCAACAGCCACCAGCATGAGGTGCTGGCCAGCCGGCGCGGCATCCCCATCACGCTGGCGCTGCTGTACTGCGAGCTGGCCGGCCAACTGGGCTTGACGGCGCGTGGTGTGTCCTTCCCCGGCCACTTTCTGGTCAAGCTGCGCATGCCGCAGGGTGAGGTGGTGATCGACCCGGTGAACGGCCGCTCGCTGTCACGCGACGAGCTGGACGAACGCCTGGCCCCCTACCGCGCCCGGCACGGCCTGGAGGGCGACTTCGAGACCCCACTGGGCCTGTTTTTGCAAGCCGCGCCGCCGCGTGATGTGCTGGCACGGCTGCTGTTCAACCTGAAAGAAATCCACCGCACCGACGAAGACTGGCCGCGCCTGTTGGCAGTGCAGCAACGCCTGGTGCTGCTGCTGCCGCAGGCCGCTGAAGAACGGCGTGACCGTGGCCTGACCTGGGCTGAGCTGGGCCGCCCGGCCGAAGCAGCCGAAGACCTGGCCGCTTACCTGGCCAACCGACCCGAGGCCAATGACGCCCAGGCCCTGCGCGAACGCCTGGCCGAGCTGCGGCGCGACGGCGCACCACGGCTGCACTGACCCCCACGCTTGTCGCTGCGCTCTGGCGCTGCCCCCCGAGGGGGCGTCGGCCGCCTTGGCGCGGCCCGGCGGCGGCCTGGCGCTGGCTCTTACACTAGCCGGTGTGCTGCAGCGCCCTGGCAAGGCGCAACTCCACAAGCCGTGCGGAATCACCCCGGCTGCTGCGCGCCGCACCAGCGCCCCGTCCAATTTGCTGGCTTTGATGATGCTGCCCCCGCGACAACCCCGCCCCCAGGCCTGGGCTTGATAGCCACCATGCGACAACTGCCGCTGCCAATCACGCCGCTGCCAGACCTTGGCTTTGGCAGCCTGCTGCCAGGCCGCAACACGGCAGCGGTGCAGCATCTGCAAACCCTGGTGCGGCAACCGGTGGCCGCAGCGCCGGTGTATTTGTGGGGCGATACCGGCACCGGCAAAACCCGGTTGCTGCGTGCGTTGGCCCTGCAATGCCAGGCCGCCGGTGACCTGGTGGGCTGGTTTGACGCCGCCACCCCGTTGCCCTGGGCGCTGGATGCGCAGTGGCGCCTGGTGGTGGTGGACCGCTGCGACGCCCTCGACGCCGCCCACCAGCAAGCCGCCTTCACGCTGTTTGTCGAAGTCGGCAGCCACGGTGTGCAGTGGGCCGCCGCCGGCCGCCTGCCGCCGGTGGATTTGCCGCTGCGCGATGACCTGCGCAGCCGGCTGGGCTGGGGCCATGTGTTTGCATTGCAGCCGCTGCCCGAGGCCGAGACCCGCGCCGCGCTGCGCCGCGAGGCCGACCACCGCGGCATCCTGCTGTCCGACGAGGTGATGGACTACCTGCTCACCCGCATGCAACGCGACCTGGGCCATCTGATGGCCTTGCTGGACCGGCTGGACGGCTACGCCCTGGCCCAGCACCGCAGCGTCACCGTGCCGCTGCTGCGCAAGATGCTGGCCGAAGAATCAAGCACACCCGCTGCGCCGGGCACCACCACCACCACCCGGAGCAGCCCGGCATGAAGCTGGCCTTGTTTGACCTGGACGGCACCCTGATCCCGGGCGATTCAGACCATGCGTTTGGTGAATACATGGTGGCGCTGGGCTGGGTGGACGGGCCTGAGCACCGCCGCCGCAACGACGCTTTTTACCGCCAATACCAGGCCGGCTGCCTGGACATCGACGCCTACATTGACTTCACCACCGCCGCCTGGCGCCAGCGCAGCCCGGCTGAGCAGGCGCAGGCCAGCGCCGGCTTCATGCGCGACGTGATGGCCGGCCAGTTGCAGGCTCCGGCACGGGCGCTGCTGGCTGCCCACCGCGCCGCCGCTGACCTGATCGCCATCGTCACCGCCACCAATGAGTTCATCACCCGGCCGATTGCCGACGCTTTTGATGTGCCGCACCTGATCGCCGTGCAACTGCAGCGTGATGGCAACGGTGCGGCCACCGGCCGGGTGCACGGTGTGCCGTCCTTCCGCGAGGGCAAGATTGCCCGGGTCCACGCCTGGCTGCACAGCCTGGGCCACCACCTGACTGACTTTGAACACACGGTGTTCTACAGCGATTCCACCAACGACCTGCCGCTGCTTGAAATCGTGCATGAGCCGGTGGCCACCAATCCCAGCCCAGCGCTTGAGGCGATTGCCCAAGCGCGCAACTGGCGCATCCTGAGGTTGTTTGCATGATCAAAAAATTCATTGACCGGCTGCTTGGCAAGTCCGGCAAGACGGCCTCGGCCGTGACGGCCCCGGCGGCAACCGCCGCCACCCCAATCACCGTGCCCGCCGTGCCCGCCGCAGCAGCCCTGCCCGCTGCACCTGCTGCCGCCCCGGCGCGCCAGGCAGCGGCCCGGGCGCCCGCCAAATCCGGCGGCAAGCGGCCCGCCAGCAATACAAACACAGGCGCCGCCGCAGCAAGCGCCGCACGACGCCCGGCCAACACGCCGGCAACCGGCAGTGAGCCGGCCAGCCCCGGCGCCATGCCCACCGGCCGGCGGGTGGAGGTGCCTGTGGCCACCCACCACATTGACCCCACGCTGGTGGACGAGCGCGCCGTCAAGGTGGTGCGCACCCTGCAGCAGGCCGGCTACCAGGCCTACGTGGTGGGCGGCGCGGTGCGTGACTTGCTGGTGGGCCTGCGCCCCAAAGACTTTGACGTGGCCACCGACGCCACACCTGAGCAGGTGAAATCGCTGTTCCGGCGCGCGTTCATCATCGGCCGGCGCTTCCGCATCGTGCATGTCATCCACGGCCGCGGGCGCGACCATGAGGTGATTGAGGTGTCCACCTTCCGCGCCTTCATGGACAACGCAGAGGCCACACAAGTCAGTGGCAACGAGAAGACCAGCCGCGCCGCGCTGGCCGGCTCGGCCCATGCGGTGGACGCCAGCGGCCGGGTGCTGCGCGACAACGTCTGGGGGCCGCAGATTGAGGACGCGGCGCGCCGCGACTTCACCGTCAACGCGATGTATTACGACCCCGAGACCGAGGTGGTGGTGGACTACCACGGCGGCCTGGCCGATGTCAAAGCGCGGGTGCTGCGCCTGATCGGCGACCCCGCCACGCGCTACCGCGAAGACCCGGTGCGCATCATCCGCGCGGTGCGTTTTGCCGCCAAGCTGGGGTTCGAGTTTGAGCCCGCCACCGGCGCGCCGATTGCTGAGACCGCACCGCTGCTGGCCAACGTGCCGATCTCGCGGCTGTTTGACGAGATGGTCAAGCTGCTGCAGACCGGCCACGCGCTGGCCAGCGTGGCGGTGCTCAAGCGCCTCAACCTGCACCGCAGCATCTTTCCGGTGCTGGACGCGGTGTTTGACACCTCGCGCGGCACGGCCGAAGAACACGCGCAGAAACAAGCCTTCATCCGCCAGGCCCTGGCCGATACCGACCGCCGCGTGGGCGAGGACAAGCCGGTGGCGCCCAGCTTCTTGCTGGCCTGCCTGCTGTGGCATGACGTGCTGGCCGGCTGGCAGCAGCGGCAGGCCGACGGCGCACACCCGGTGCCGGCGCTGCAGGAGGCGGTGGACGCGGTGTTTGATGCCCGCATCGGCGACATCTCGGGCCGCGGCAAGCTGGGTGCCGACATGCGCGAGATCTGGATGCTGCAACCCCGGTTGGAGCGCCGCCAGCCCAGCACCGCACTGGCCATGATCGAGCAAGTGCGCTTCCGCGCCGGCTTTGACTTCTTGCGCCTGCGCGCCGATGTGGGCGAGGCGGCCACCGAGCTGGCCGAGTGGTGGGAGGATTTTTCACTCGGCAGCGATGAAGAACGCGAGGCCATGCTGGCCAGCTTGCGTGAGGCCCAACACGCCGCACAACGCGCCGCACCGCGTGCGGGTGGCCGCAAGGCGGCGCCCTCGCGGGCCGCTGAGCCCAATAGCAGCGGCGACGCCGCCACCCGCGCCCACAGCGCGGTTGAGGCCGACGACGACACCACCAGCGCCGACGGCGAGCCCGGCACAGGCGACGAGCCCGGCACAGACGACGAGCCCGGCACAGGCGGCGAGCCCGGCACAGACGGCAACGCCCCGGCCCGCAAACGGCGCCGCCGCCGGCGCAAGCCGGCCGGCGCGGGTGCTGCGGACACCACCGCCGACAGCGGCGCCGGCGCGCCGGGCGGTGATGCCGGCAGCCCACCCGCAGCGTGACGGCCAGCGGGCCCGCTTGAGCCAGCCGCCGCCATGGCCGCCGTCACCCGCAGTGCCAGCAGCGCCGACATCCAGGCCTTTGTGCGCCAGCGTGGCGCCCGGGTGTTGACGCTGCTGGGCTACTCAGACGCCGGCTACCAAAACCCGGCCGCCATGCTGGCTGCCGCCGACGCTGAACTGGC
>JANPOW010000053.1:0-24409 GCA_031428185.1 Betaproteobacteria bacterium
CGAAACGGCCTCAGCGGTCCATTTTTTACCGGCTTTTTGTCCCATAGTTGAACTATGGGCCTGCAAATCCGGCAAAAACTGTCCTCGCTGGGGCCGTTTCTCGCTATCGACGCCCCAAGTCCGCCAGGCTCCTAGCCGGACTGGATCAGCAAGCGGCTGCAAACGACTTGCATCGGGATTTGCGCTTGAGCAACGCCTCCGGACCGCGTGGTACGTGGCGGATGGCCGCCTGGCGGCACGCTCCGGGCGGCGCGTACATCACGTCGATGCGCGCCACCACCCTGGCCACAAACCCATGAACCTGGCAGCCCATGTGGGGCACCGACCCTGGCCCGAAGCCGTGTCGGAAACAGTGCGCTGCCCTTGGCCGGTATCACGTCCTGCCAGGAGCCAGCGTGGTTTGGTCAGCCGACTTGCCTGCGGTGCAGGGCTCACCCACCACCTGCCCGGCGTTGCCGATGCCGTTGGCCCGGCTGTACGAACCTCCCGGTGTCGCCAACGGCGTCGCCACATCCCCCGCCCAAGCACCAGGCAGCGCCGCCGCCAGCGCCGCGCCGGCCGCGATCCGTACGTCCGCGCACCAAACGCCACCCGACGTTGCCGCCGATGCATTCCGCATGCTTTACCACGGTGCAGTCGCCGACGGTTGGTGGGTTGAAGCCTCCGGTCAGAGATCAGCGTCCACTGCCCCCCTGAATGAAGTGTGCAGCACATGCCTCCCTAGAATCCGCCGCCTATGCACCTCCATATCCTGGGTATTTGCGGCACGTTCATGGGCGGCCTGGCCGCGATTGCACGCGAGGCCGGCCACAAGGTCACCGGCTGCGATGCCAGCGTCTACCCGCCCATGAGCGACCAGTTGCAGGCGCTGGGGATTGGTCTGGTCGAAGGCTTTGATGCCGACCAATTGAAGCTGGGCGCGGATGTCCACGTCATCGGCAATGTGGTGACACGCGGCAATGCGCTGATGGAGGCCATCCTGGACGCCGGCGCGACTTACACCAGCGGGCCGCAGTGGCTGGCCGAAAACGTGTTGCGTCACCCGACACACCCGCGCCATGTGCTGGCCGTGGCCGGCACGCACGGCAAGACCACCACCACCGCGATGCTGGCCTGGGTACTGGACCAGGCCGGGCTGCAGCCGGGATTCTTGGTGGGCGGTGTGCCGCTCAACTTTGGCATCTCGGCGCGGCTGGGGTCGGTGGCTACCGGCACCGGGGCCGGCGGGGGCGCACCCTTTGTGATCGAGGCCGACGAGTACGACACCGCGTTCTTCGACAAGCGCAGCAAGTTTGTGCACTACCGGCCGCGCACCGCCATCCTGAACAACCTTGAATACGACCACGCCGACATCTTCCCTGACCTGACCGCCATCGAGACCCAGTTCCACCACCTGGTGCGCACCGTGCCGTCCACCGGCCGGCTGGTGGTCAACAGCCGCGAGGTGGCACTCGACCGGGTGCTGGCGCGTGGCTGCTGGAGCGAATTGCAGCGCTTTGGCGCGCGCAAAGAGGAGCCCGGCGCGCTGCGTGCCCGCGGTGAGCCGCATGCCTTTGACGTGCTGCGTGGCAGCCTGAAGATCGCCCGGGTCGATTGGGCGCTGCTGGGCGAGCACAACCAGCTGAACGCGCTGGCAGCAATTGGTGCGGCCGAGCATCTGGGTGTGGCGCCCGAGGTGGCGGCAGCCGCGCTGGCCAGCTTCCAGAACGTGCGGCGCCGGCTTGAGCTGCGCGGTACCGTGCCCAACCCGGCCGGTGACATCAAGGTGTTTGACGACTTTGCCCACCACCCCACCGCCATGCGCACCACCATCAACGGGCTGCGCCGCAAGGCGGGCTTAGCACGCATCCTGGCGGTGTTTGAGCCACGCACCAACACCATGAAACAAGGCGACATGAAGGCCCAGTTGCCGTGGTGTCTTGAAGAAGCCGACCTGGCCTTCTGCCTGCAAGGCAACTACGGCTGGAGCGCTGCCGACGCGCTGGCACCGATGGGCGCACTGGCCACCGTGGCCGACAGTGTGGACGCCCTGGTGGCCGCGGTGGCCAAGGCCGCCAAGCCGGGCGACCAGGTGCTGGTGATGAGCAACGGCAGTTTTGGTGGTTTCCACGACAAGCTGCTGGCCGCCCTGGCGCCGGCTGCGGCCTGACGGCCAGCCCGGGCGCTCACCATGCCGCCCGGCACCGGCACAAACGCCACAACCAGCCATGTGCTGTACCTGCACGGCTTCCGCTCGTCGCCGGCATCCTTCAAGGCGCGCCGGCTGCAAGACTGGTGCGCCGCGCACCGGCCTGATGTGCTGTGGTGGTGCCCACAACTGCCACCCTCACCGCAGGCAGCGCTGGCGCTGATCAACATCGGCATCAGCACCTGGCCAGCCGCCACGATGGTGGTGGCGGGTAGCTCACTGGGCGGCTTTTATGCCACCGCCGTGGCCCAGGCCAGGGGCTGCCGGGCGCTGCTGCTCAACCCCGCCGTCAACCCGGCGCGTGATCTGGTCCGCCACATCGGCGAGCAGACCCAGTTTCACGCCCCCGAAGAACGCTTTGTCTTCCGCCCTGAATTCGTCGATGAACTGGCCGCCCTCAGCGTGCCCGCCATCACCCGGCCACAACGCTACAGCGCGGTGATCGCCAAAGGCGACGAGGTGCTGGACTGGCGCGAGATGCTGGCCCACTACCAAGCGGCCAACGTGCTGTTGCTGGACGGCAGTGACCACGGCTTGTCAGACTTTGACGACCACCTGCCCTTTGTGCTGCGGGCGCTGGGCCTGGTGGCTTGAGGCCGCGCAGGCCGGCCCGACACCGGCCGGCGCCTCAGGTGCCCGGCAAGGGCAATTGCAGCTCCGGGTCCAGCCCGTCAAATATCTCGTCCGCCGGCAGGCTGAGCCCCAAGCTGGCCAGCGTCACGGCGGGCTGGCCGGTCAAGTCATGCAGGGTGAACAGGCCTTGCTCACCGCGTCGGAACAACTGCAGCTCGCGCGTGTCCGGGTCGACCAGCAGGTATTCGCGCAGGCTGGGCAGGGTGCGGTACCAGGTGAACTTGGCACCACGGTCATAGGCCTGGGTGGACGGTGACAACACCTCCACCACCACGGTGGGGGCCTGGAACACCAGCTCGGTCTGCAGGTCGTCACGGTCGCAGGTGACAAAGACATCGGGGTAGAACAGCACGTCGCTGGCAACCTTGAGCTTCATACTTTCGGTGAAGGCGCGGCACGGGCTGCCACGCAGCAACTGGCGCAGGGTGGCAAACACGTTGCCCGACACCAGCCCGTGCACGCGCCGCGCACCCACCATCGCAAACACCTCGCCACGCACAAACTCATGGCGTTCACGCTGGGTTTCCTCCCAGGCAATGAACTCATCGAGCGTGAACTTGGTTTGTGGCTGGCCCATGCCGCCGATATTAGCCGCCGTTACGGACCGGCGACAATCCGGCGCTTATGTCCCAGACCTATGCCTTGTTTGACGATGCCGGCAAGTTTCACGCCGGCCGTGTGTTGTCAGAAGCCGATGCATCGCTGCAGATTGAGCTGGAGTCCGGCAAGCGGGTCAAGGCCAAGGCTGCCAACGTGTTGCTGCGCTTTGCCAAACCTGACCCGGCCGCGCTGGTCAGCGCCGCCACCACGCTGGCGGCCGAGATTGACCTGGAAATGGCCTGGGAATTTGCGCCCGAAGGCGACTTCAGCTTTGCTGACCTGGCGCGCGACTACTACTCGGCCAGCGCCGGGCCTGAGCAGCAGGCAGCCATGCTGTTCAAGCTGTTTGAGGCGCCGCATTACTTCCGCCGTGCCGGCAAGGGCTTGTTCAAGAAGGCGCCCGAGGAGACAGTGAAAGCCGCGCTGCTGGGCATTGCGCGCAAGGTTGAGCAAGCCGCGCAAATCGAGCTGTGGGCCACCGAGCTGGCCGCCGGCCGCTGCCCTGTCCCGGTGCAGGAGCAACTCTTCCGCATCCTGTCCAAGCCCGACAAAATGGGCCCTGAATACAAAGCCGTGGTCGAGGCCGCCAAACGCGCCCAGCGTGCGCCGCTGGATTTGCTGCAGGCAGCAGGTGCCATCACCTCGCCTTACCAGTTCCACTGGAAGCGCTTTTTGTTTGAGCAGTTTGCCAAAGGTACCGGATTCGGCACGGGCGTCCCGGCGCTCAGCGCACCCGAGATCAAGGATGTGCTGCCACTCGCCGCCGTGCAGGCGTTTTCGATTGACGACTCCCAGACCACCGAGATCGACGACGCGCTGTCGGTCAACGGGCTGGGCAGCGGCACGGTGATTTTTGGCGTGCACATCGCCGCCCCGGCGCTGGCCATCCAGCCCGACTCCCCGGTGGACAAACTGGCGCGTGAGCGCTTGTCCACCGTCTACATGCCCGGCGGCAAGATCACCATGCTGCCGGACGCGGTGGTGCAGGCCTACACGCTGATCGAAGGGCGCGACTGCCCGGCAGTCAGCCTGTATGTCACCTTCGACGAGGCCACGCTGGCGGTGCAAGCCACCGAGACCCGCATCGAGCGGGTGCCGATTGCCGCCAACCTGCGCCACGACCAGCTGGATGAGGTGGTGACCGAGAGTGCGCTGACCGGCGAGACGGTGGCCGACTACCTGTTTGCGCCCGAGTTGGCCTTCACCTTCCGCCTGGCCAAACACCTGAAGGCCGCGCGCGAGGTGGTGCGTGGCAAGCCGGAGAACTTCAACCGCCCGGACTACAACTTCAAGCTGGAGCGGGATGGCCAATCCCCTGCCGGCGAGCCCCAGGGCGACGAGCTGGTGCACATCAGCGAGCGCAAACGCGGCGCACCGCTGGACTTGATCGTCAGCGAGGCCATGATTCTGGCCAACAGCCACTGGGGTGGATTCATTGCCGAGCAGGGTGTGCCCGGCATCTACCGCAGCCAGGCCAGCATGGCGCCGGGTGTGAAGGTGCGCATGGGCACCAAACCCGCACCGCATGCCGGCATGGGCGTGCCGCAGTACAGCTGGGCCACCTCGCCGCTGCGGCGCTATGTGGATTTGGTCAACCAGTGGCAGATCATTGCCGCTGCCCGGTATGGCCGCAGCGCCGCGCTGGCAGCACCCTTCAAGCCCAAGGACGTGAGCCTGTTCTCGGTGATCTCGCAGTTTGATGCGGCCTATGCTGCGTACAACGATTTTCAGCGCGACATCGAGCGCTTCTGGACCCTGCGCTGGCTGCAACAACACAACGTCACCGAGCTGGACGCTGCCGTGCTGAAAGACGGTCTGGTGCGCGCCGACACCCTGCCACTGGTGTTCAAGGCCATGGGCTGTGAGCCGCTGCCGCGCAACACCCGGGTGCGGGTGCGCATCACGGGCATGGATTTGCTCACACTCGACCTGCATGCCAGCCTGGCCGCACGGCTGCACGATGTGGCCAGCAACACCGGCGCCCAGCCTGCGGCTGACGACCGCAGCGATGACGGCGCTGACGACGATGAGGCCCAGGCCGCCGCGCCGTTGGCCTTGGCCTTTGACCTGGGTGAGCCGGCGGTGAATGTGGCCGCAGACGGTGCTGCCGGCGAAGGCCAAGCGCCCTGCTGAGCCAGGCCATGCTGTGGCGCTGGCGTGGCAAGCTGGGCCTCTTCAGCTGCCTGGGCACCGTGACCACCTTGCAGTGGGCGCTGGGCCTGTCCATCTTCATCCACGGTGGCCTGCTAGGCCTGCGTTTTGCCAGCCCGGCGTCGTTTGACAAGCTGTTCAAAGACAGCCCGCTGGAGGTGATCCTGGTCAACGCCAGCGCCGACGAAGCGCCCAAAGTGGCCCAGGCCATTGCCCAGGCCACGTTGGCCGGTGGTGGGGATATGGACGCCGGCCGCGCCACGTCACCGATGCCGGCCACCGCGCTCAACGAGATCGGCAACGCCGCCGACGAAGCCCACAAAAAAGTGGACCAGCTACAGGACATGCAGCAACAACTGCTGGCCCAGGTGCGGCGTGAGATGGCCATGCTGCCGCCGCCCGACCCCAGGCAGGACAGCGGCACACCACAAGAGCGCGACCACGAAGAGCGGCGGCGCCAGTTGCTCAAGCTGCTGGCCGAGATCGAAAAACGTGTCAACGACGACAACGCCCAGCCCCGCAAGCGCTACATCAGCCCGGCCACCCAGGAGGCCGCGTACGCGGTGTATTACGACCAACTGCGCCGCCGCATCGAAGAGCGCGGCACGCTGGACTTTCCGGTCCATCAAGGCCACAAGTTGTATGGCGCGTTGACCATGAACCTGACCATCAACGCGCGTGGCCAGGTGCTGGACGCCGAGGTGGTGCAAAGCTCGGGCAACACCGTGCTGGACCGGCACGCCCAGGCCATCGTGCGGCTGGCCGCGCCCTACGGCACCTTCAGCATGGCCATGCTGCGTGAGGCCGACCAGATCGTCGTCACCTCCCGCTTCCGCTTCACCCGCGACGACGGGCTGGAGACCACGCTGAGTGCCGGCAAGCACTGCGCAACCACCCCCTGTCGATCCCTGCCATGACCACGCTGACACCCCCTGACCGCTACGCCGTGCTGGGCCACCCGGTGGCGCACAGCCAATCACCCTTCATCCACGCCGCATTTGCCCAGCAGACCGGCCAGACGCTGGACTACGGCCGGCTCGACTGCCCGTTGGACGGTTTTGAGGCCACGCTGCGCGGCTGGCTGGCCAGTGCCGATGTTGCGGCTGATTTGGCGGCCGATGTGGCGGCCGACCCGGCGACCGGCTTAGGCGCGGTGCGTGGCTGCAACATCACGGTCCCGTTCAAGTTCCAGGTGCTGCCACTGGCGCGCCACATCACGCCCCGGGCGCAACTGGCGCAGGCCGCCAACACCCTGCGCTTTGATACCGACTTGGATGGCAGCCCGGCCTGGACCGCCGACAACACCGACGGTGTGGGCCTGGTGCGTGACCTGCAGGACCACGCCGGCATCGATTTGGCCGGCCAGCGGGTGCTGTTGATCGGCGCCGGTGGCGCGGCCGCCGGTGTGCTGGGCCCGCTGATCCAGGCCAGCTGCGCCAGCATCAGCGTGGCCAACCGCACGCTGGCGCGGGCTGCTGGCCTGGTCCAGCGCCACCGGGCTTTGGCTGACCAGCACCGGGTGGCGCTGCACGCCACCGGGCTGGACAACAGCGGCAGCGGCTTTGACCTGGTGATCAACAGCAGCGCCAGCAGCCTGGCCGGTGGCCCGGTGCCGGTGCCCGCCAGCGTGCTGCGGCCCAACACACTGGCGGTGGATTTGATGTACGGCCCCGCCGCACAGCCGTTTCTGGCCTGGGCCGCCCAGCACGGCGCCATCGGCCGCGACGGCCTGGGCATGCTGGTCGAGCAGGCGGCCGAAGCGTTTTTGCTGTGGCGTGGTGTGCGGCCCAGCACCGCACCGGTGCTGGCCGCCTTGCGCGCCCGCTTGGCCGCCAAGGCCTGATGCCAGTGGTTGGCGGCGCATCACGGGCGGGTTGGCGGTCACAGTTGCTGCGCGCCGTGCTGCTGTTGCTGCTGTGCGGCGCATCACTGCAGCTCTATTTTGTGGCCCGCATCGCGTTGATGGCGCTGCTGGCGCCGCAGTCCACCGCCTTCCAGCGCAGTGAGGTCTGGCGCTTGCTGCAGGGCAGCCAGCCGCTGCACTGGCAGCAAGACTGGGTGGACAACGCACAGATCGCCAGCAGCCTGAAACGGGCCGTGATCGCCAGCGAGGACGCCGGTTTTGTTGACCACAACGGCGTGGAGTGGGACGCGCTGGAGCAGGCCTGGGAGAAAAACCAGCGCGCCGAGGCGCTGGCCGCCAAGCGCAATGCGCAGCTTGAACAACGCAACGCCCGGCTCGAAAAACGCAGCCCGCCCAAGCCCCCCTTGCCCGGCCAGGCCGGCGCCGCCGTGACGCCCAAGGTGGAACCCAAGCTGGTGGGCGGGTCCACCATCAGCCAGCAACTGGCCAAGAACCTGTTTTTGTCGGCTGAGCGCACCGCCGTGCGCAAGGCACAGGAGTTTGTGCTGACGCTGACGCTGGAAGCCCTGCTGTCCAAGCAGCGCATTCTGGAGATCTACCTCAACAACGTGGAATGGGGCGAAGGTGTGTTTGGCGCCCAGGCCGCCGCGCAACACTACTTTCATGTCGATGCCGCTCGCCTGCCGGCCGGCGCCGCCGCCCGCCTGGCCGTGATGCTGCCGGCGCCCAAACGCTTCGAGAAAAACCCTGGCTCGGCCTATGTGTCAGGCCGCGCCGCCACCATCACTGCCCGCATGGGCGCAGTGGCACTGCCTTGACCTGCTGCTGGCCTTGGCGTGTGGCCTGGCCCGGCCCGCCGTGCAACCGGCCAAGCGGTGCGCCCCAACCAGGGCCCCGCAGGCGGTTTCTACAATGCCAGCCATGCGGAGCACCCTGGCCCAGGAGATTGCCGCCACCGCCGCCCGGCTGGTGGTGGATGAGGGCATGGAATACGCCGGCGCCAAGCAAAAAGCGCTGCGCAGCCTGGGCCGCCAAGGCAGCCGCCAGTCTGAGTTGCCCAGCAACGAGCTGGTCGAAGACGAGGTGCGTGACTACCTTGCCGTGTTCTGCGCCGACACCCAACCGGACGAGCTGGACGCCCTGCGCCGCCTGGCCCTGACCTGGATGGACCGCCTGGCCGAGTTCCGCCCGCATCTTGCCGGCGCAGTCTGGCGTGGCACGGCCACCCGGCTCTCAGCCATCCATCTGGACCTGTATTGCGACGACGCCAAATCGGCCGAGCTGGCCCTCATCAACCACGGCGTGGACTACGACGTGGGCAGCCGACCCAGCGTGCGCGGGGGCCAGCCGGTGGACCTGCTAAAGCTCGGTTCACGCTGCAAGGCGCTGAACGAGACGGTGACCGTGTTCCTGAGCATCCTGGACCACGACGACCTGCGTGGGGCGCTCAAACCCGACGCCCGTGGCCGCAGTTGGCGCGGCGACGCAGCCGCGCTGCGCCGCTTGCTGCAGGACAGGCCGGACCCGGCATGATCCCTGCCTGTACTCGCCACCGGCACCCCACGCCTGCATGAGCCCACCGTGATGCGCACACCCGCACCGCCACAACACCCCGACAGCGCCGCCCGCCGCAAGCTGGTGCTGGGCGTGGCCAGCGTGGCCGGCGCCGCCGGAATGGGCATGGCCTGGTGGCGCAACCAGCTGGGCCCGGCGGCCGGTGCAGCCATCCCGCCAGCAGACCCCGGCGCACTGGCCGCCCTGTGGGCCCTGCGCGTGCAGCGGCCCGAGGGCGGTGAACTGCTGCTCGGCAGCCTGCGTGGCAAGCCGCTGCTCATCAACTTCTGGGCCACCTGGTGCGCACCCTGTGTGCGCGAAATGCCCGAGATCGACCGCTTTCACCGCGCATTCAGTGCGCGCGGCTGGCAAGTGCTGGGCCTGGCCATCGACAGCCCCACAGCCGTGCGGGACTACCTGACACGGGTCAAGGTGGGTTTCCCCATCGGCCTGGCCGGGCTGGACGGCACCGAGTTGGTCCACACCCTGGGCAATCCGCAGGGTGCTTTGCCATTCACCGTGCTGATCGGTGCCGACGGCGTGGTATTGCAGCGCAAATTGGGTGAAACACGTTACGACGAGCTGGCGGGCTGGGCAAACAAGGCCTGAGCGCCCATAAATCAAGCGATTTATCAGCTTTTTCTGCCAAACTGCGCCAAACACGGCAAATGCCGTGGTTCAAAAAGCAGCCACCCCGGCGCCGCCAAGGTGCATTGCTGCGGCGCCGCCGCCAACTTGGGCGTGTGCCACAATCGGCAAGATTGACAGCCGATAACGGCAAATTCACCGCATTGCTGCCCAGGTTGGGTTGCGATGGGCGCGGCAAGCCTTGTTGAGCACAGCGCCAAAGCTGCACCCGCGCACCATCCGCTGCTGACCCGCCATGCCACCGCAGGCTGGCGCCAATACCGAGACAAGGAACCCCCATGGACCTGCGCAAGCTCAAGACGCTGATTGACCTGGTGTCTGAATCCAATATCTCCGAGCTGGAAATTACCGAAGCCGAAGGCAAGGTGCGCATCGTCAAAGCCAGCGCCAGCATGCAGAACAGTGGCCAGATGATGATGGTGCCCGCACCGGTGATGGCCCCCGCCGCGCCGCTGGCCGAGGTGGTGCCCGCCGCCCCGGCGGCTGAGCCCGCGCCCACCGGCCATGTGGTCAAGTCACCGATGGTGGGCACGTTTTACCGGGCCAGCGGCCCGGGCGCCAAGCCGCTGATCGAGGCCGGCCAGCCGATCAAGGAGGGTGCGGCCATCTGCATCATCGAAGCCATGAAGATCATGAACGAGATCGAAGCCGACAAGTCCGGCACGGTGGTCAAGGTGCTGGTGGAAAACGGCCAGCCGGTCGAGTTCGGTCAGCCGCTGTTCATCCTCGAATGACGCTGCCGACCGAGGGCCGCATGTTCAAGAAAATCCTGATCGCCAACCGGGGCGAGATTGCGCTGCGCATCCAGCGCGCCTGCCGTGAAATGGGCATCAAGACAGTGGTGGTCTATTCAGAGGCCGACCGTGAAGCCAAATACGTGCGCCTGGCCGACGAGGCGGTGTGCATCGGGCCGGCCCAGTCCGCACTCAGCTACCTCAACATGCCCGCCATCATCGCCACCGCCGAGGTGACCGATGCCGAGGCCATCCATCCCGGTTATGGTTTTTTGTCCGAGAACGCCGACTTTGCCGAGCGGGTGGAAAAAAGCGGCTTCACCTTCATCGGCCCCACGTCCGAATCGATCCGGCTGATGGGCGACAAGGTGTCGGCCAAGCAGGCCATGATCAAGGCCGGTGTGCCCTGCGTGCCGGGCTCGGAGGGTGCGCTCAACGACGACCCCAAAGCCACCGTGCAGGCCGCGCGTGCCATCGGCTACCCGGTGATCATCAAGGCCTCGGGCGGTGGTGGTGGGCGGGGCATGCGGGTGGTGCACACCGAGGCCGCACTGCTCAACGCGGTGGCAACCACCCGCAGTGAGGCTGGTGCGGCGTTTGGCAACCCGGCCGTCTACATGGAAAAGTTCTTGCAGAACCCGCGCCATGTGGAAATCCAGATCCTGGCCGACGCACACCGCAACGCGGTGTGGCTGGGCGAGCGGGATTGCTCGATGCAGCGGCGCAACCAGAAGATCATCGAAGAAGCGCCAGCGCCCGGCATCCCGCGCCGCAGCATCGAGCGCATCGGCGACCGCTGCGCCGCGTCGTGCAAAAAAATTGGCTACCGCGGTGCGGGCACGTTTGAATTCTTGTTCGAGAACGGTGAGTTTTATTTCATCGAGATGAACACCCGGGTGCAGGTGGAACATCCGGTCACCGAGATGGTGACCGGCATCGACATCGTGCAGATGCAGATCCGCGTGGCGGCGGGTGAGAAGTTGCCCTTCACCCAGCGCCAGGTGCAGATGCGCGGCCACGCGATCGAGTGCCGCATCAATGCCGAAGACCCGTACAAGTTCACGCCGTCGCCAGGCCGCATCACCACCTGGCACCCGCCGGGCGGGCCGGGTGTGCGGGTCGATTCCCACGCCTACGCCAACTATGTGGTGCCGCCCAATTACGACTCGATGATCGGCAAGATCATCGTGCACGGCGACACCCGTGAGCAGGCGTTGGCGCGCATGCGCATTGCCTTGTCCGAGACGGTGATCGAGGGCATCAACACCAACATCCCGCTGCACCGCGAGCTGATGGTGGACGCCAAGTTCATCGAGGGCGGCACCAGCATCCACTACCTCGAAGGCTGGTTGGAGAACCATAAAAGGTGACCCCCGGTAGCCGCCATGCATGAACTTGTTTTGAGATTGCCCGAAGCGCTGGTCGAGGCCGTGTCTGAGGCGCTGGTGGACGAGCTGGACGCACTCAGCGTGTCGGTGGCCGATGCCGACGCTGGCACCGATGCCGAGCAAGCGCTGTTTGGTGAGCCCGGTATGCCCGCGCCCAAAGAGGGCTGGCAGCGCTCTGACCTGACCGCGCTGTTTGCCACTGAGGCCGAGGCCACCGCCGCCGCCGCCCTGCTGCGGGCGCAAGACTGGGCCGCTGAGCTGGCCGTGCTGGCGCTGCGCGCCGTGGCTGACCAAGACTGGGTGCGGTTGACGCAATCCCAATTTGCGCCGGTAGAGGTGACGCCCAGCTTTTGGATCGTGCCGAGCTGGCACCAGGCGCCAGACGCGGCCACCACCGTGATCCGGCTCGACCCGGGTTTGGCGTTTGGCACCGGCACCCACCCCACCACCGGCATGTGCCTGCGCTGGACGGCGCAGCAGGCCGCCGCCCTGGCGCCAGGCTGGGACCGGGTGCTGGACTACGGCTGCGGTTCGGGCATCCTGGCCATCGGTGCGGCGCTGCACGGCGCCCGCGGCATCGATGCCGTGGACATCGACCCCGCCGCGGTGCAAGCCACCGTGGCCAATGCCGAGGCCAACAATGTGACGCTGGCCACCGGCCTGCCGGATGCGGCCAAAGGCGAGTACCCGCTGGTGCTGGCCAACATCCTGGCCACCCCGCTGAAGGTGCTGGCGCCGCTGCTCTGCGGCCATGTGGCACCCGGAGGCCACCTGGTGCTGGCCGGCATCCTGGCGCGCCAGGCCGATGAGCTGAAGGCCGCCTACGCGCCCTGGCTAACGCTGGAAGTGAGCGACAGCGACGATGGCTGGATTCTGATGACCGCCCAGCGGCCGGCATGATCCACCTGTCCGCCCGCCACTCCGCCTGCCAGCCCGCCCGCCAACCCAGCACGCAGCCCGACCGGCGCCGCCCATGACCCTGGCCACCCGCTGCTCCGCCTGCGGCACGGTATTCCGCGCCGCGCCGGACCAGTTGCGGGCGTCAGACGGCTGGGTGCGTTGTGGCCGCTGCAACAGCGTGTTCAACGCCGCCGAGGTGTTGTTTGACATGGACAGCGGCACTGCAGTGGTGCTGGACGTGCTGGACGTGCTGGACGTGCTGGACGGGTTGGACGGGTTGGACGTGCTGGACGGGCTGGACACGCCCGCCTACCGCCAAGCGGTGGCTGCAGCGCCACAGCCGCAGCCACCGGCCGGGCCCCAATTTGACGACCTGGCCGGCCCCGCGCCGATGGACAACCCCTGGCCAGACCCGGACTTGGCGGGCGCCACCCACTTGCCACCGGCGGCCAGCGGCGCACCACACGACGGGCCGATGCTGCATGCCCCGTCCAGTGATGGCGACGACAGCATCCACATCTTTGACCAGCCGCCGCAAGCCCGGGCGCCGCTGGCACTCAACCCGATGGACGGGCCGCTGGGCCGCCTGGCAGGCCTGGACGGCGTGCTGGGCCAGACCACCATCGGCGCAGCGCAGCCGCACGCTGCAGGCCCCGTTGACCCAGCCGCTGCAGACCACGGCAGGCAGCAGCGCAGCGAGCCACGGCTTGACCCTGCCACGCCACACGTCAGCGCGCTGGTACCCGATGGTGCTGCCGGGGCGGCCGCGCCGGCCCGTGACGCGCACACCGGCCAGCACAGCGGCAGTAGCTGGCCCGCGCCGGACGCCGGCGTGCCGTCCTTCCTGCGCACGGCCGAGCGCCATGCCGGCTGGCAAAGTGCGGCCATGCGCCGCGTCGGCGCCGTGGCCGCCGTGCTGCTGGGCCTGGCCGCTTTGCTGCAATGGGCCTTGCTGGCCCACGACAGCCTGGCCGCCTATTTGCCGGCCAGCGCACCCGCCTTGCGCGCCCTGTGCCGTGTGGCAGGCTGCCAGCTGCAGCCACTGCGCCGGCTGGACGCCCTGGCAGTGGGCAGCACAGGCTTGAACCGGGTGGAGGACGCGGCGCAATACCGCCTGCAACTGGTGCTGCACAACCGGGCCAATATCGCCGTGATGATGCCGGCGCTGGAGCTATCGCTGACCGACCCGCAAGGCCAACTGGTATCGCGCCGCGTGCTGCAATTGGCCGACCTGGGTTTGGCGCAAGCCGTCATCGGCGCTGGCCAGGACGTGCCGATCAAAGTCTTGCTGGCCGCTGGCGCGCAGCGCATTGACGGTTACAGCGTTGACCTGTTTTATCCCTGACGCCGCACCCATCGACCCCTTGAAGCAGACCACCCGCACGCACCCTTGATGCGCTGGCCTGCTGCCCGCCGGCGCCCTGGCGCCGGCCCACCCCTTTCAAACCCCTGCCACGCACACCATGTCAGTCCTCATCTGCGGCTCGCTTGCCTTTGACACCATCTGCAACTTCCCCGGCCGCTTCTCGCAGCAAATCATGCCGGACAAAGTGCACATCCTGAATGTGTCCTTCTTGGTGCCCACACTGCGGCGTGAGTTTGGCGGCTGCGCCGGCAATATCGCCTATACGCTATATCTGTTAGGCGGCCAGCCGTTGGTCAAGGGTGCGGTGGGCAACGATGGGGCGGGCTATGTGCAGCGGCTGCAGGGCTGGGGCCTGGACACATCACTGGTGCTGCAGGCCGAGCAGACCTACACCGCCCAATGCATGATCATCACGGATCAGGACAACAACCAGATCACCGCCTTCCACCCCGGCGCCATGCAACTGGCCCACAACACGGTGATACCCCCGGAGCGCAGCGACATCACGCTGGCCATCGTGGCGCCGGATGGCCGTGAGGCCATGCAGTCGCATGTGCAGCAACTGGCCGCGCTCAAGATCCCGTTTGTGTTTGACCCGGGCCAGAACCTGCCGCTGTTTGACGGGCCTGAGCTGCGCAGTTTTGTTGAACAAGCCCGCTGGGTGGCGGTGAATGACTACGAAGCTGCGATGTTGTGTGAACGCATGGCCATCACGCTGGACGACTTGTCACGCCTGCCCAATCTGCAAGGCGTGATCGTGACCCTCGGTGCCGATGGCTGCGACCTGTGGCAGGCTGGTCTCAAGACCCATGTGCCCGGTGTGGCCGCCGAGGCGGTGGTCGACCCGACCGGCTGTGGCGATGCCTTCCGCGGGGCGCTGCTGCACGGCCTGACCCTGGGCTGGCCGCTGGCACGCTGCGTGGCGCTGGGCAACCGGGTGGGCGCACTCAAGATTGCCCGCAGCGGCCCGCAAAACCATGTGCTGCCGGCCGCGATGATCCAGCAGGCCTGAAGCCGAGTGCTGCGCGGCCCGGGCCGCGACGCTCAGGCCGACACTGCTGCGGCGCTGGGCGCGTGGGCACCGCCCTGAAACAGACGCTCGGTGCGCTACCCGATGACGCGCCGCCTCGCCACAGGCCGAGCAGCGCTTGCATCCCGGTGGCGCCCCAAGGAGACACGCATGAGCCGACTGCTCGACGGCTACTGTCGCTTGCTGGAATGGACCATCGCCATCGTGCTGGCGCTGATGGTGTTGCTGGTATTTGACAACGTGCTGCTGCGCTACGTGGCCAACTCGGGCATCACCGTGAGCGAGGAGCTGAGCCGCTGGCTGTTGGTGTGGATGATGTTTCTGGGCGCCATCGTCGCCGTCAAAAAGTACGGCCAATTGCGCGACGACGGGTTGGTGATGGTGCAGGAGAGCGACGACCTGGCGCAGGTCGATGCGCTGCAGCTGGACCGCAGCGCTACCTACAAACACGAGAGCGGGGCCAGCGCCATGACCGTCTTCACCTTCCTCGGCTCGCTGCTGGCCGTGATGGCGCTGGGCGTGCTCATCGCCTACGCGCTGCTCTTGTCCGGTGTGGCACTGATGTGGCACCTGGACTTGTTTGACGCCCAAATCCTGGCGCAAAACGTGATCACCGGCCGCGCCGGCGGCTTGATTGCCTCGGCGGGCATCATTGCCCCGGTCATCCCGCCGTCCATCGGTTTTGTGATCTTTGGAGGGGCGGCCAACGTGTCGATCAGCAAGCTGTTCCTGGCCGGCATCGTGCCCGGGCTGCTGATGGGCGCCAGCATCGCGCTGGCCTGGTGGTGGGTGGCCAAGACAGAAAACGTCACACCGCCCAAGAAGGCCAGCACCGCCGAGCGCCTGAAGGCCTTGAAAGAATCCACCTGGACCATGGTGCTGCCGGTAGTCGTGATCGTGGGCTTGAAGTTTGGCGTGTTCACGCCGACCGAGGCTGCGGTGGTGGCTGCGGTCTACGCGCTGCTGGTGTCCACCCTGGTCTACCGCGAGTTGCCGCTGCACAAGCTCAAAGACGTGTTTGTCAGCGCCGCCAAGACCACCGCCGTCATCATGTTTTTGGTGGCAGCAGCCATGGTCAGTGCCTGGCTGATCACGGTGGCTGACATCCCGGCCAAGATGATCGAGCTGCTCAAGCCCTTCATGGGCAACCAGACGCTGTTGATGACCGCCATCATGGTGCTGGTGATGGCCGTGGGCACGGCGATGGACATGACCCCCACCGGCCTGATCATGACCCCGGCGCTGGTGATGGTGCCAGCGCACTGGTTCGCCAACTGAGCAGGACGCTCAGTGCCTCTCGCTCAACTTCCTCCGCTCGACCGCAACAACGGGAGACAAACCATGCCACGTTTCTTCCTCAAGACGCTCATCGCCAGCGTGGCCCTGGCCGCCTGCGGCTTGGCTGCGGCACAAGAGCGCAGCTTCAAATTTGCGCTGCAAAACCCCAAGAGCCATCCGCTGGAAGTGGGTGCGTCCAAATTCGCCGAGCTGGTGGCGGCCAAGCGTGGTGGCAAGCTCAAGATCAATGTCTTCCCCGGTGGCACGCTGGGCGGTGATGCGCCCAACGTCAGCGCACTGCAGGGCGGCACCATCGAGATGGTGATGCTCAACTCGGGCATCCTGGCCTCGCAGGTCAAGGACTTCGAGGTGTTTGACTTCCCCTTCATCTTTGCCAACGCCAAAGAGGCCGACGCGGTGGTGGACGGCCCCTTCGGCCAGAAGTTGCATGCCAAGCTGGCTGAGAAAGGCATCGTCGGCCTGGCCTACACCGAGCTGGGCTTTCGCAACATCACCAACAGCCAAAAGCCCATCACCACGGTGGACGACATCGCCGGCCTGAAGCTGCGTGTCATCCCCAACGCGATCAACGTGGACTCGGTCAAGGCGCTGGGCGCCAACCCCACGCCGCTGGCCTTCCCTGAGGTGTATGCCGCGCTGGAGCAAAAAGCCATTGACGGGCAGGAGAACCCGCTGTCGGTGATCCTGACCAACAAGCTGTTCGAGGTGCAGAAGTACCTGGTGCTGAGCAGCCACCAGTACAACCCGCATTCCATTATTTTCAGCAAAAAGGTGTGGGACACGCTGACCCCGGCTGACCACAAGGTGCTGCAAGACGCTGCCGCCGAGACCAGCAAGGTCCAGCGCCAGGTGGCGCGTGACGCCGCCGCCAGCACGCTGGACGCGCTGAAAAAAGCCGGCATGCAGGTGACGGCGATGTCACCCGCCGAGCAGGCCAAGCTGCGCGAGAAGTTGAAGCCGGTGATCGACAAACACGGCGCGGCCATTGCCGCCACCGTGGCCGAGCTCAACACCGAGCTGGCCACACTGCGCAAGTGAGCGTACTGGCGCCGCAGCCAAAATCTGCGGCGCCTGCCCAACCCCTAATTGGAGCGACTGCATGAACATCCTCATGTTGCACGGCATCAACCACAACATGTTTGGCAAGCGTGACGCCAAGCAGTACGGCACCACCACGCTGGCCCAGATTGATGCCCGGCTGGCCACGCTGGGTGCCGACCTGGGTGCTGCAGTCACCAGCTTCCAGACCAACTGCGAAGGCGCGATGTGCGAGCGCATCCACCAGGCCTACAGCGACGGTGTGGACGCCGTGCTGATCAACGCCGGCGCCTGGACCCACTACAGCTACGGCATCCGTGATGCGCTGGCCATCCTGACCTGCCCGGTGGTGGAGCTGCACATGTCCAACATCCACGCGCGTGAGGCCTTCCGCCACGTCTCGGTGTTTGCCGAGATCGTCAAAGGCCAGATCTGCGGCTTTGGCGTGGACAGCTACCTGCTGGCGCTGCGCGCTGCGGTATCCGCCGTGCAAGACAGCAAGCCGGCCTGAAGCCCTCACGTCCACGTTCCACCCGACACGGCTGCCGGGCCACTGCAGCCAACTCCTCCGCAGGAGACACCTGATGAATAGATTTGCTTTTGACCGCCAGACCTGGGTGGGCATACCTGTGCAAACGCACCACGCTGCTGGCACTGGTTGAAACCATGCACAACGACAACAACGGCGGCTGGCGTCCGGGCGGCACGGCTGGCCTGAAGACCACCTTCAGCACCCCGGCTGATATCAACGGCCGCAGCATCAACGGTGTGCAGTCCGGCATCGTGCACCGGTTCTGATCTGCTGCAGCAGGCGGGGCTTTAAGCTTGGGGTCGGTGCCCGACTTGCCGCCGGGGTTCTGGTCATGCACCAGCGCACTCCACATCCACGATGCCGGGCGCGGGCTCGATCAGTTGCAGGAAGAACGTGCCGCAGGGGCTGCGCAGGATGCGGCCCTTGGGCAGGATGCCGAAGCGCTCATCGTCGGGCCGCTCATCAAAACCAAACAGCTCGCGGTAGAACTCGGTTCAGTCGTCCATTCGTCCAGTCGTCCATGCGGTTGGTGCCCACGTACTGCACGCTGCCGAACCAGTGCAACCCACCCAGCGCGGGTGGCCATTTGTCCACCGTGGGGATGGGCACAAAGTCGATATGCCAAATTGAGAAGTCTTGGCTGCGGTCCAAAAAATACAAGCAGCTAACACGCACGCCGTGGATGGCCGGGCGGTTGAGCTCCATCACGTCCACACGCGTGGGCAGGCCCCAAGCACCCCGGTCCAGCGCACGCTGGTAGGCGGCAGCGGCGTCGCGCACGCGCAGCGCCACGGTCGCGGTTACCGGGGTCTCGGTGGGTGCGTGGCTGCTGGGCCGGCCGCTGATCGGGGGTGTCCTGGGGTGCAGCGGGCGCTGGCCTGGCTTGCAGGGCGGGCTGGCTGGATGCTGCCAGACCGCGTGATGGCGCCAACAACTCAGCGCCGCACGAAGCGCACCACCATCTCGATGATGCTTTCGCGCCGCGCCGCCACCGCGCCGGGGGCGTCCGGGTCACGCTTGAACACCAGCGCACAGGTGTGGCGGTTGCTGACATTGAAAAAACACAGCGCCGAGATCGACATGTGCAAGTCCAGCGGCTCGACATCAGGCCGGAACACCCCCGCCTGCACACCACGCTGGTAGACCGCTGCCACCGCGTCGATGGCCGGCAGGTTGAGTTTCTGGATCGCCGTGCTCTGCGCCAGATACTGGCCACGGTGCATGTTCTCGTTCATCACCAGGCGCACAAGGTCGGGGTTGGCCAGCTGGTAGTCAAAGGCGTAGCCCACCAGCGTGCGCAGCGCGGCCTCGGGCGGCAGGTCGGCCAGCAGCAGGTCAGATTCAATCTGGCGGATGCGCCGGTAGGCCTGTTCCAGCACGGCCACATACAGGCCTTCCTTGCTGGTGAAGTAGTAATAAATCATCCGCTTGCTGGTGCGGGTGGCGGCGGCAATCTCGTCGATGCGGGCGCCGGCCAGGCCTTTGTCGGCAAACTCGTTGGTGGCCACCTCGACGATGTTGGCCATCGTGCGGTCGGGGTCGTTGGTGCGCAGTTTCTTGCGCGGGTTCGTGCGCGGGTCCGTGCGCGGGTTCTTGCGCAGGTTCGTGCGCGGGTTCTTGGGCAAAGTCTTGTGCGGGGCCGTGCTGGCCACCCCCACAACCTGCACCACCCCCGGCACACTGCCGGCGCTGGATGGTGCCGGCCGGCGTCGTCGTGGGGCCGCCAGCGGTTTATGTACTAAATCGTTCATTGTCTGCGGAGCTTAGCAGCACCGACCGCCTGTCAGCACGGCTGCCGGTGTCCGTCCGCCTGTCGTCCTACAGCCGCCAGCCGCGCCGACCGACACCGCGCGGCCTGGCAAATGCTTAGAGTGACAAACGCCCAGCAACACCACCTTCGCCGGTGTTGGGGCCACTGCCGAAGGACAGCCTATGCCACCCGCCTTCGACCCCACGCCCGACACCGGGCACAGCGCCGCCACCGCAAGCCTGTGGTCGCACACCGGCGGCGGGACATACACCGCTGATGACGCGGCCATTGGTTATGAGGCCGCGTTGCCCTTTTTGATGATGCTGGTGGCGCCGGACAGCGAGACGCCGGCACCGTGGCTCAGCGCGCAGCGGCGCTGACCGGCGTGGCGCCCGCCAGTGGGCGGCTGCGCTGGCCTGCAGGGCTGCGCGGTCTGGCTCTGGCCGCCTCGCTGGTGCAGCTCAGCGCGTGTGCATCACTCACGCTGCCGGCGCGGGCCGACCGGCCCCCACCCGCTGCAGCCAGCCGCCCAGCGGTGCAGCAACTGGCCAACAGCCTGACCGTGACCAGCCAGCGCGGCCGCCTGGACGCCAGCCAGCGCAGCCAGTTGCTGGCCCGGCTGGGGCGCGAGGGTGGTGCGTCCTTGCTCAACCGGCAACTGCTGGCGATGACGGCACAAGACAGCGTGCAGGTGAGCACCGGCAACAGCGCCAAACTGCTGATTGACGGGCCGGCCACGTTCGCGGCGATGTTCGAGGCGATTGAAAACGCCCGCCGCAGCGTGCTGCTGCAGAGCTACATCATCGAGGACACGGCCATCGCCCAACGCCTGGCCGCGCTGCTGGAGCGCAAGCGCGCCCAAGGGCTGCAGGTGGTGCTGCTGTATGACGCCGCCGGGTCCATCGGCACGGCCAAGGCCTTTTTTGAGCGTTTGCAGGCCGCCGGTGTGCCCACCTGCGCCACCAACCCGGTCAACCCGTTGATGCGCCCGGGCTACTGGGGCATCAACCAGCGCGACCACCGCAAGATTTTGGTGGTGGACCGACAGACCGCCTTCACCGGCGGCATCAACATCAGCGAGGTGTATGCCTCAGGCTCGTTTGGCTGGCGCGGCCGCCAGGTGCCGGCTGCCGCCAGCGCCGCCAGCGCCACCGGCATCACCGGCACCAGTCGCACCGACAGCACCAACCGCAACGGGCCAGGCTGGCGTGACACGCAGATCCAGCTTCAAGGCCCGTCCGCCGCAGTGCTGGAAGACCTGGTGCGCGCCACCTGGGCAGCGCAGGGCTGCGTGGGTGATTTGCCACCACCCAGCGCCGCCGCAGCGGGCGGGGTGGCGGCGGCATCACCTGGCCAGCAAGTGGTGCGCATCGTGTCGACCAGCCCCGACGACGGTGTCAGCCGCATCTACAGCCTGCTGCTCAACGCCATCGATGCATCACAGCGCAGCGTGGCGTTGACCATGGCCTACTTTGCCCCCGGCCAGGACATGGTGGACGCACTGTGCGACGCCGCTCAACGTGGTGTGAGCGTGCAACTGGTGCTGCCGTCCAAGAGCGACTTTGCGCCGCTGTTGCACGCCGGGCGCAACCACTACAGCCGCTTGCTGGCCGCCGGAGTGCAGATCCATGAACTGCAGGCCGCCGTGCTGCATGCCAAGACGGCGGTGATCGACGGTGTGCTGTCCACCGTCGGGTCCAGCAACATGGACTGGCGCAGCTTTGCCAGCAACGATGAGGTCAACGCGGTGGTGCTGGGTGAGGACTTTGGCGACAGCATGTTGCGCATGTTTGGCCGCGATGTGGCCGCGTCCGAGACCATCACCGCCGCCGCCTGGCGCCAGCGCCCGCTGCTGCAGCAGGCCAAGGAGCAACTGGCCGGGCTGCTGGAGCGGCTCTGGTAAGCCTGGCCGCTCAACAAGCGGCTTATTCGATCAAGCCGTTTTTCAGCGCGTAATACGTCAGGTCGCTGTTGGACGCCAGCTTCATCTTCTCCATCACCCGGGTGCGGTAGGTGCTGACGGTCTTGACCGACAGCGACATGCTGTCAGCCATGTGGCCGATGGTCTCACCCTTGGCCAGGCGCAAGAAGACTTGAAATTCACGCTCGGACAACTGCTCATGGGCCGGCTTGTCCGGGTTGCCCGACAGGCCATCGGCCAGCAGCTCAGCCACTACCGGGGTGATGTATTTGCGGCCTCTGAACACGGTGCGGATGGCCTTGACGATCTCCTCCGGGTCGCATTCCTTGTTCAAAAAACCCGCTGCACCCTGGCGCAGCAGCGTGGTGGCGTAGTGGGTCTCGGGGTAGCCGCTGAGGATCAGCACCGGCAGGTCGGGTGAGCGCGCCTTGATGGCCGCCAGTGCGTCCACACCGCTCTGGTCGGGCATGGACAAATCCAGCAGCATCACGTCCACGTCGCCCTTGCGCACAAACTCCATCGCCTCGCGGCCGGTGGCCGCCTCACCGGTGACGCGGAAGTCAACCTGCTCCGAAAAATACTGGCGCAGGCCGGCGCGCACGATGGCGTGGTCATCAACGATCACGATGCGGATCATGGTGGGCCTCAGGTTGAAAACAGATGGATGCGCAAGGCTGCACGTCGCGCAGCGCGCACAGTCTAGTCGGCCAAGCCAGAGGTTACAGCCCGGGCAAGCGTAGCGGCAAGGCGCCGGGTAGGCCACGTCCTACCGCGCCGCGCTGCAGCGGCCGACAGCCAGCTTGGGCGCCCGCCGGCGGCCCGCGCCAGGCCTGCTGCCTACAGTAAACCCATCGCAGCGAAGGGCGCTGCGAGCCCACCCCGGGGCGGCACTGCCCACCCGATCATGAGGAAATCACCATGCTGCACTACGCCGTCGTGTTTTTTGTCATCGCGCTGGTCGCAGCGCTGTTCGGCTTTGGCGGCATTGCTGCCGGCGCTGTGGGCATCGCGAAGATTCTGTTTTTCGTCTTCGTGGTCTTGGCGGTGGTCACCTTCTTGGTCGGCCTGCTGAAAAAAGCCTGACGCTGCCGCCCGGTTGCCCATCTGTTCTTGCGTTTTCCAACCACCACATCGGAGCCACACCATGACTTTTGACATCCCCAACAAAGCCCTCAGCACCGTTGATGACCTGGCCGAGCGCGCCGCTGGTCAAGCCGACCGCGCCATCGACGCCACCAAACGCGCCACCAACGGCGCGCTGTCGTCACTGCAAGACTCGGTGGACGGCCTGCGCACTGCCGTGCCGGGCGCACTGGGCCGGGCGGTGGCCCAGGTGGACGACCTGGCCCGCCGCGGCATCGACAAAGCGCGTGAGACCAGCGCCGAAGTGCGCAGCCAGGTCACCCATGCCTCAGACCGCACCGTGGACTACATCCGCGACGAGCCCGTCAAGTCGGTGCTGATTGCGGCCGCCGCGGGTGCCTCCATTGCTGCAGTGATCGGCCTGCTGTCGCGCTCACGCACCACCACCCGGTCCTGAGTCGGGCGCCACGCCTGGCCTTGACGCTGACTTCTGATCAACCCACGCGCCCAAGCCATGTTCCATCCCTTGATCCGCCTGCTGGCCACCCAGCCCGATCTGTTGGTGGACCACCTGGGCGGTTATGCCGCCCTGGTGGGCGCCCAGGCCAGCCAGGCACAAAGCGCATTGATCAGCCGCGCGGTGCTGCTGGTCATCGCAGCGGGCAGCCTGGCCTTGGGGCTGGGCCTGGGTGGTGTGGCGCTGCTGTTGCTGGCGGTGCAGCCTCTGGGCAGCATGCCGCTGCCATGGTTGCTGGCCGCCGTGCCGGTGCTGCCGCTGCTGCTGGCGGTAGGTTGCTGGTGGGCGCTGCGGCAGCGGCCGCAAGCTTGGTCAATGGACACCTTGCGTGCGCAGTGGGCGGCCGATGCTGCGCTGCTGCGTGACGCGGGCAATGCGTGATGGCCGCAACCATGCCCCCGCCGCACCCAAGCCGCAGCGCTGGCAGCCCCTTGCCGGCATCTGGTGACGGTGTGCCACCGGCTGCAAGCGACAACCGCCACAACAGCCACAACAGCCACAACCACGACATCAGCGCAGACAACACGGCGCATGCTGTCAGCCAACCGCCCCCCGACCCGACCAGCAGCGCCCTGAGCCGGCTGCAAGCCAGCCGGCTCAGGCTGCGCGCGGCCCTGATACCGCCTGACCCGGACGCGCCGGCGTCTGCCAGCGCGCAAACGCCAGGCCGCCGGCCGCGCCGTCTGGGCGCCCTGTGGCGGTCGTGGCGGCGGTCTATGCACGGCTGGCCGCTGGTTGATCTGGCGCTGGGCACCGCGCAGACCTGGTGGCACCGGCAGCCGCTGCGCCCGGTGGCCGAACTGCTGGTGGACGAATTGCGCGCCACTGCCGTGCCACTGGTGCGCAAGCATCCACTCCTCACGGTGGCGGCCGCCGGCATGCTGGGGGTGTTGCTGGTGGCCGGCCGGCCCTGGCGCTGGCCGCTGGTGGCCAAACAGGTGCAGCGTGCGCCGCAGCGGGTTGGCGGCTGGCTGACCCGCCAGTTGAGCCAGGCCTCGGTGCAAGCCAGTCTGATCGCGTTGCTGATGTTGTGGGCGCGCCCGCCAGCGGCCAACCCGGCGCAGCCGCAGCCGCAGCCACCCGTCCCAGAGACCGGCACGCGCCCGGCTGCGCCGGCCTGAGGCATGGGCCAGCCGGTGTCAGCGCCCGCAGCACCGGCGCCAGCGGGGCTGCTGCCCGCAGCGCCGCCGCCCGCGACACGCGCGGCCACCCC
>JANPOW010000054.1:0-14547 GCA_031428185.1 Betaproteobacteria bacterium
GGCCACCACCATGGCCGCCGTCACGGCGCCCCTGGCCACCACCGCCGCCACCACCACCGGGTCGGCCACCGCCGCCACCACCGCCGGAACGGCCGCCGCCCCCGCCACCACCGCCACCAAAACCACCACCCGCGTTGCGGCGTGTGCCACCCACGCCGATGGTCATGCGGCCCAGCACGATCGGCTCGGCCTTTTCGCCGCTGGGCGGCTCAAAGCCGGGCACCACCTCACTGGGGATGCTGCGCTTGATGAGTTTTTCGATGTCGCGCAGAAAGATGTCTTCGTCCACACACACCAGGCTGATGGCCTCGCCCTGCGCGCCAGCACGCCCGGTGCGGCCGATGCGGTGCACATAGTCCTCGGGCACGTTGGGCAGCTCAAAGTTGACGACGTGCGGCAGCATGTCGATGTCGATGCCACGCGCCGCGATGTCGGTGGCCACCAGCACCTGCAGGTCATTGGTCTTGAAGTCGGCCAGCGCCTTGGTGCGCGCGCCCTGGCTCTTGTTGCCGTGGATGGCCATCGCGGTGATGCCCTCGTCGTTCAAGAACTCGGCCAGCCGGTTGGCACCGTGTTTCATGCGCGTGAACACCAGCACCTGGTGCCAGTTGCCACTTTTGATCAGGTGGCTCAGCAGCGCCTTCTTGTTCTCGCGGCCCACCGGGTGCACTTTTTGCGCGATGGTTTCGGCGGTCTGGTTGCGCCGCGCCACCTCGATCAGTGCCGGGTTGTTCAGCAGCTTGTCGGCCAGGGCCTTGATCTCGTCACTGAAGGTGGCCGAGAACAACAGGCTCTGCTTCTTGGCCGGCAGGTAGCTCAGCACTTTTTTGATGTCATGCACAAAGCCCATGTCCAGCATGCGGTCGGCTTCGTCCAGCACAAAAATTTGCACATGGCTCAGGTCCAGCGTGCCTTGCTGGTGGTGGTCCAGCAGGCGGCCGGGGGTGGCCACCAGAATGTCAACACCGCGGCGCAATGCGTTGATCTGCGGCTGCATGCCCACGCCGCCAAACATCACCATGCTGGTGAGCTTCAAGTATTTGCCGTAGGTGCGCACGCTTTCTTCCACCTGCGCGGCCAGCTCGCGGGTGGGGGTGAGGATCAGCGCGCGGATGCAGATGCGGCCCTTGGCGTCTTTCTTGGGTGGCTCAGACGACAGCAACTGCAGCATCGGCAGCGTGAAGCCGGCGGTTTTGCCGGTGCCGGTCTGGGCGCCGCCCATCAGGTCGCCGCCTTTCAGGATGGCGGGGATGGCTTGCGCCTGGATGGGGGTGGGCGTGTCGTAGCCTTGTTCGGCCACGGCGCGCTGCAGCGGCTCGGCAAGGCCGAGTTCGGTGAATTTCATGGGGTTTTGTGTCGCCCCGATTCATGGGGGCGCAAAGCAATCAGCCTGCAGCCGCTTGGTGACAAGGGCCCCAGTCGGGGAGGCAGATAGAGCTATGCAGATGTCGAGAACCGACTGCGAAGAAGTGACTGGTAGCGACTTCGCGGGGCGCAGTGTAACCGGTGGCTTCGGGTTTCCCCGGTGATCAGCACGGCAATGGACTTGCTGTTTGCGGGCTATATCAGGCGCGGCTTGCGCACATTGCGGCCTGGGCCGGCCACTGCACCGCCACCCGCAGCCCGCCCAGCGGTGCATCGGCCAGCACCACGCCCGCGCCATGGCGGCGGGCGATGGACAGCACGATGGCCAGGCCCAGACCGCTGCCACTGGCCTCAGCCGACGCGGCGCCGCGCACAAATCGCTCAAACACCCGCTCACGCTCTGCCGGCGGGATGCCGGGGCCACTGTCGTCCACTGTCAGCAGCGGGCCGGCGGGGGTGCCGGCCAGGCGCAGCAGCACCTGCCCACCGGGCGGGCTGTAGCGCAGCGCGTTGTCCACCAGGTTGCGCACCAGCACGGCCAGCGCGGCGGCGTCGCCGGGCACGTGGATGGCCTCGTCGGCCTCCAGCTTGATCTGGCTGCCGCGTGCTGCGGCCAGCGGCGCGGCGCTGTCGGCCAGCACCTGGCGCAGCAGGGCCGGCAGGTCCACCGCCTGCGGTGTGGCGGCGGGCTGGTGGGGTGCGGCGCCGGGCTCATGGCGGGCCAGGGTCAGCAGTTGCTCCACCAGGCGGCCAGCGCGGTCCACCCCGGCCACCAGGGCGTCCAGCGCGGCGCGGCGGGTGGCGGCATCAGCACCGGCGCGGTCCAGCCGCTGCAACACCTGGGCTTGCAGCTTGAGCGCGGTGAGGGGGGAGCGCAGCTCATGCGCGGCGTCGGCCACAAAGGCGCGCTGGCCGGCCCAGGCTTGGCCCAGGCGGACGAGCAGGGCGTTGAGTGCGGCCACCAGCGGCGCCACTTCATCCGGCAAATCCACCGCAGGCAGTGGCTGCAGCGTGCCGGCGTCTTGCTGGGCCACCTGGCGCGCCACCCGGGCCAGCGGGCGCAGGGACAGGCTGATCAGCCACCACAGCGCGGCGGCCAGCAGCGGCGCGGCCAGCAGCAGCGGCAGCACACCGCGCAGCGCGGCATCGGCCGCCAGGCCCTGGCGGATGCGCACCGGCTGCGCCACCTGGATCACCTTGTCGCGCGCGGCCACCGCAAAACTGCGCCAGCGCTGGCCGTCCACCTTGACCTCAGCCAGCCCCAGCACCGCCTGCGCCGGCAGCGCCTTGTGGGCGCGAGAGGCGTAAACGCTGCGGCCGTCGATGCGCCAGATCTGCACCACAAAGTCCAGGTCTTCATCGTTCAGCGCGGCGGCGTCATTCGGGTTGATCTCACCCTGGTCTCGCAGGCTCAGCGCCATCTGGCGCAGCTGGTAGTCAAACAGCGCCTCCGTCTCGTGCAGCACGTTGCGGTAGATGACACCGCCCACCAGCGCGGCGGCCAGCGCCAACGCGGCCAGCAGCGACAGCAGCAGGCGGGCGCGGATGGAGCCAAACCAGCGGGTTTGCAGGCGCATGTTGTCAAGCGCCTGCGCGGCTGCTCATGCCGCCGGCGCCAGAAAGTAGCCCACGCCGCGCATGCTGGCGATGACATCGGCCCCCAGCTTTTTGCGCAACTGGTGGATGTAGACCGGCACAGCGTTGCTCTCCACCGCGTCGCCCCAGCCATACAGCCTGTGCTCCAGTTGCGCCCGGCTCAGCACGGCGCCAGGCCGCTGCATCAGCGCTTGCAGCACCGAGAACTCACGCGCCGACAGCAGCACCGGCCGGCCGGCCTGCGTCACCTGGCGGGTGCTGGGGTCGAGCCGCACATTGCCGTGTTGCAGTGCGCTGTCGGCCCGGCCGTCGTGGCGCCGCGCCACGGCGCGCATGCGGGCGGCCAACTCGTCCAGCTCGAAGGGCTTGACCAGGTAGTCGTCGGCGCCGGCGTCCAGCCCGGCCACCCGGTCGGCGGTGGCGTCGCGGGCGGTGAGAACGATCACCGGCGTGGCATCACCGCGTGCTCGCAGGCTGCGCAGCACGTCCAGGCCGGCAGTGGGCTGGCTGGCCTGGCCGGAACGCGGGGGCAGGCCCAGGTCAAGCAACAGCAGGTCAAAGGATTCAGCGGCCAGCGCGGCATTGGCGGCAGCCACGTCGTAGACCCAGTCCACCGCATGGCCGTCCAGGCGCAAGGCCTGGCGCAGGCTGTCGCCAATCATGCGGTCGTCTTCAGCCAGCAGCAGGCGCATGGTTTGGGGCTTGGGTTGTTGGGCCGGCCACAGGCCGGGCGGGGCTGCGCTGCAGACGAGGCGTTTGAGCATACCCGTGCAACCCAGCACGCTTTGCCGGCCTGCAGCGCGGGCCAGGCTGTCGGCTTGTTTGACAGCCCCCCTGTGCAAATTCACGCGACATGCTGCAAGTGGCTGAATCAGCGTAAACACCAATCCGTGGCCCGGAAATCGCTATGGACTGGACATGCCGAGACGCTGTTAGCGCCAGGCCACATTCAATTCAACCAGGACGCACCATGACCATCCGCCACGCCGCCGCCGCCCTCACGATTGCCGCCACCTGCCTCATCGGCACCTCGGCACACGCCAGCGTGATCGGGTTCGAGGCCGGGCTGGACAGCTTCTTCACCTACTCCGGCGATGTGCGCGTGGGCAGCAGCACCGCCAGCAACAGCGGTTACGCCGACGCCTTGCTGGCCACGGCATCCAGCCGTTATGTCTACAACGCCTACGCGGCCTCGCCGTCCACTTTCTCGCTGGCGGGTGCGGCCAACGACACCTTCCTGTTGAACAGCCTGGTGGTGGCCGGCGCCTGGGGCGCGCAGACGCTGACCTTCAAAGGCCTGAACAACGGCATTGAGCTGTTTTCCACGCTGGCCGCAGTCAGCACCACGGCGCAGACCCTGAACCTGAACTGGGTCGGCATCGATGCACTGCAGGTCTACACCGCACCGGCCACTTTTGTGCGGGCCGGCAACGTGGTTGGGTCTGGCACCCACTGGGCCATCGACAACATCGTGGTCAATCAGCCGGCGCTGCGGCTGAGCAACCCGCAGGCCGTGCCAGAGCCGGCCTCGCTGGCCTTGATCGGCCTGGCGCTGGCGCTGGCCGCCGGCGTGACACGCCGCCGCCGTGGCGCCTGAGCGGGCACCACTGCCCCCCCGGCGCGCCGGGTGCGTGGGGCCGGCCCTGGCTTGCCCAATCCTAGAATCTGGTGGTCGCCAGCCCGGCGGCGTCTTGTCATCGGAGCCTCTCAGCATGGACACCCGCGTCAACCCCGTCCGCGAACGCATTGAGCGGGTCCGCCAGGCCCTGGCCCGCCACGGCGCCCACGCGCTGCTGGTGCCCAGCGCTGACCCGCATCTGTCGGAGTACCTGCCCGGCCACTGGCAGGGCCGTGAGTGGTTGTCTGGCTTTACCGGGTCCATGGGCACGCTGGTGATCAGTGCGGATCAGGCGGCGCTGTTTGCCGACAGCCGTTACTGGCAACAGGCTGAAACCCAGCTGCTGGGCAGCGGCATCGGCCTGGTCAAGATCCCCACGGGTGCCGCCACCAACCACCTGCAGTGGCTGGTGCAGCAAACGCCGCGCGGCCAGACCGTGCTGGTGGACGGCCAGGTGCTGGGCCTGGCCGCCGCACAACAATTGCAAGCCGTGCTGGGCAGCGCCGGGGTGCAACTGCGCACCAGCACCGACCTGCTGACCGAGGTGTGGCCCGAGCGTCCGGCGCTGCCCGCCGCAGCGGTGTATGCCCACCTGGCACCACAAGCGCCTGAAGCGCGCGCGCTGCGCCTGGCGCGGGTGCGGCAAGCGATGGCGCAAGCCGGCGCCAGCCAACACTTCATCTCCACCGTGGACGACATCGCCTGGCTCAGCAACCTGCGCGGCGCCGACGTTGACTACAACCCGGTGTTTTTGGCCCACCTGCTGATCAGCGCCACCCGCGCCACTTTGTTTGTCGGCGCCGGCAAGGTGCCGGCAGCGCTGTCGGTGCAACTGGCGGCCGACGGCTTCACGCTGGCCGACTACGCCCAGGCCGGGCCTGCCCTGGCCGCCTTGCCTGCCGACAGCACCCTGCTGGTCGACCCGCGCCGCATCACGCTGGGCTTGCGCCAGCAAGTGCCGGCCGGGGTGGTGGTGGTCGAGGCCATCAACCCCAGCACCCTGTTCAAGAGCCGCAAGAGTGAGGCTGAAGCAGCCCACATCCGCAACGCCATGGCCGAGGACGGCGCCGCCATGTGCCACTTCTATGCCTGGTTCGAGGCCGCGCTGGCCAGTGGTGAGCGCATCAGCGAGCTGACGGTGGATGAAAAACTGAGCGCCGAGCGCGCCAGGCGGCCGGGTTTTGTGGGCCTGAGTTTTTCAACCATCGCCGGCTACAACGCCAACGGCGCGCAGCCACACTACCGCGCCATGCCAGAGTCGTATGCCTGGATCGAAGGCGACGGCCTGCTGCTGATCGACTCGGGTGGCCAGTACCTGGGCGGCACCACCGACATCACCCGGGTCTGGCCCATCGGCAGCATCACCGCCGCGCACCGGCGCGACTTCACGCTGGTGCTCAAGGGCATGATGAACCTGGCGCGGGCGCGTTTTCCGCGTTGCACGCTGAGCCCGTTTTTGGACACCCTGGCGCGCGCCCCGCTGTGGCAGGCCGGCCTCGACTTTGGCCACGGCACCGGCCACGGTGTGGGTTATTTCTTGAACGTGCACGAAGGCCCGCAGACCATCAGCAAGGCAGTGCCCGAGGCCCACATGGCGATGGAGCCGGGCATGGTCACCAGCGACGAGCCCGGCGTGTACCGCCCCGGCCAGTGGGGCATCCGCATCGAGAACCTGCTGCTCAACGTGCCGGTGGCCACGCCTGAGAACGGCGCGTTTGGCGACATGCTGGAATTTGAGACGCTCACCCTGTGCCCGATTGATGCCCGCTGCATCGAGCCCAGCCTGCTGCGCAGTGATGAGGTGGCTTGGCTCAACAGCTACCACGCCACCGTGCGTGCGCGCCTGGCGCCACTGGTGAGCGGCGCCGCGCTGGATTGGTTGAATCTGCGCACCGAGCCGATCTGATGGCTGCGGGCCTGCCGTCAACCGTGCCCCCGCCGTGTTCCATCGGCGTTGACCTGGGCGGCACCAAGACCGAGGCCATCGTGCTGGACGCCGGCGGCACCGAGGTCTGGCGCCAGCGCATCAGCACACCCAGCGCCCAGGGCTATGACGCCATCCTGGCCGCCATCGCCGGCCTGGTGGGCCAGGCGCGGCAGGCGGTGGCTGCCGCCACAAACGCTGCGGCCAGCCCCATCGGCTTTGGCACCCCGGGCGCACTGACCAGCACCGGGCTGATGAAAAACGCCAACATCCAGTGCCTGAACGGCCGCCCGCTGCGGCGGGATTTGCAGGCCTTGCTGGGCCAGACCGTCTCAATCGCCAACGACGCCAACTGCCTGGCCCTGTCCGAGGCCACGGATGGCGCCGGCCAAGGCGCCAACGTGGTGTTTGCCGCCATCCTGGGCACCGGCACCGGCGCCGGCATTGCGGTGCACGGCCGGGTGCTGACAGGCCCCAACAGCCTGGCCGGAGAGTGGGGCCACAACCCGCTGCCCTGGGCGCCGGCGGATGAGCCCCGCCTGGCCTGCTACTGCGGCCAGGTGGGCTGCGTCGAGACCCTGGTCAGCGGCCCCGGCATCGCCGCCGACCACGCCCTGCGCCACGGCGGCGCGCTCACCGCCCTGCAAATCGGCACCGCTGCTGCGGCCGGTGATGCCCACTGCGCCGCCAGCCTGGCCCGCTGGCAGCAGCGCCTGGCGCGTGCGCTGGCCAGCGTCATCAACCTGCTGGACCCGGACGTGATCGTGCTGGGCGGTGGCCTGAGCCGCCTGGCCGGCACCTACCAGGCCGTGCCGGCGCTGTGGGGCCAGTGGGTGGTGGCTGGGGGTTTGAAAGAACCGGTGCGCACCCGGCTGCTGCCGGCGCTGCATGGGGATGCATCGGGGGTGCGTGGGGCGGCTTGGGTGGGGCGGGCGGGGTGACCGGTTGGAATCTTTGAAAATTCTGCCGTGAATGCTGCGGACGCGGGCTGAGACACGAAAGTACACCATGCAAATTGAGTTCATCCGCCTGAAGAACTTCCGTGCCTTCCAGGACGTGACGATGAAGGACCTCCCGCGCTTTTGCGTGCTGGTGGGCGCCAACGGCACTGGCAAGAGCACGCTGTTCTCGGTCTTTGCTTTTCTGCGCGACGCCATGGCGGGCAATGTGACATCAGCGCTGGCCAAGCTGGGCGGCAGCCGCGGCTTGCAAGAGGTGCGCAGCCGGGGCAGCAAGGGGCCTATCGAGATTGAACTGAAAGTGCGCACCGCGCTGGCCGATGGGAGATCGCGCCGCATCACCTACGAATTGCACATTGGCGAGCACAACGGCAGGCCAGTGGTGGCCAAGGAGGTGTTGCGCTACAAACGCGGCAACCGGGGCGGGCGGCCCTGGAAGTTTTTGGACTTTGCAAACGGCACCGGTGAGGCCGTCACGAATGAGCTGGATTCGGTGCTGGACGAGAGCCTGCTGACGCGCGAAACCCAGACCTTGAAAAGCCCGGACATTCTGGCCATCAAGGGCCTGGCGCAGTTTGAGCGGTTCCCGGCCGTTGTGGTGCTGGGCAACCTGATCGAGAACTGGCACCTGTCGGATTTCCACATCGACCGCGCCCGGCCTGAGGCCGAGGCAGGCTATGCAGAGCATTTGTCGCGCGGCGGCGAGAACCTGTCACTGGTAGTCGATTACCTGCACCACAACCACCGCCCACTGTTCAACGACATGCTCGCCAAGCTGCGGCACCGCGTGCCCGGCATCACCAGCGTGGAAGCCAAGACCACCGAAGAAGGGCGGGTGTTGCTGAAGTTTCAGGACGGGACGTTTGAAGACCCGATCCTTGCGCGCTATGTGTCTGACGGCACCATCAAGATGCTGGCCTACCTGGTGCTGCTGTACGACCCATCGCCGCACCCGCTGCTGTGCGTTGAGGAACCTGAGAACCAGCTGTACCCCTCGCTGCTGTGGGATTTGGCCGAGGAGTTCCGCGCCTACGCCCATCGTGGTGGGCAGGTCTTCGTGACCACCCACTCGCCGGACTTTCTGAATGCCGTGCAATTGGACGAGGTGTTCTGGCTGGTGAAGAACAAGGGGTACACCAAGGTGTTTCGGGCTGCTGAAGACGCGCAGCTGGCGGCCTACGTTGGGGCGGGTGATCAGTTGGGTTACCTCTGGAATCAGAACCTCTTCCCGGGTGTGCATCCGGCATGAAGCACCTTGTGTGTCTCCTGGAGGAACCATCAGCGCAGGACGCGCTGCAGGCGTGGCTTCCCAGCTGGTTGCCCGGCCATGTTCAAGTGCACTACATCGTGTTCCAGGGCAAGCAAGATATGGAAAAACAGATGGAGCGGCGCATTCGGTTTTGGTTGAAACCAGACAGCCGCTTTCTGGTGATGCGTGACCAGGACAGCGGGGATTGCCGGGCCGTGAAGGCCGGATTGGCACAGCGTTGTGCCGACGCCGGCCGGACGGATGCGGTTGTGCGTGTGGCCTGCCGCGAGCTGGAGAGCTTCTTTGTGGGTGACTGGCATGCCGTGGCGTAGGCCTTCAAGAAGCCCGCACTTTTGCGATTGGCCAGCAAGGCGATCTACCGCGACCCCGACAAACTGGGCTCACCCAGCCAAGAGCTGGCCCGACATCTACCGGGTTATCAAAAGCGCGACGGTGCGCGCCGCATCGCGCCGTTGGTCGAACCGGCGCGCAATGCGTCTCGTAGCTTTCTGGCACTGCGGCAGGCCGTGCAAGCACTTTGTGCGGTTTGAAAAGGCCCCAACTTGCCGCACGACGCCGCGCATCTTGGATGGGATTGACCTCCCGGACTGCACCCTAGGAGCCTGTCGGACTTGGGGCGTCGATAGCGAGAACCGGCCCCAGCGAGGACAGTTTTTGCCGGATTTGCAGGCCCATAGTTCAACTATGGGACAAAAAGCCGGTAAAAAATGGACCGCTGAGGCCGTTTCGCAGCCGACGTTCCCCAAGCCCGACAGGCTCCTAGACCCCCACCCGCGCCAACGGCGCTGCCAGCGCGCTGCGCAGGCTCTCGCTGCTGTCTTGCAAGTGCGCCCGCGCCTCCACACTCAAACCTGGCAGCTTTGCCGCCCGCTCGATGCGCAGCGCCAGCGCTGCCGCCCGGCCACGCAGCAGCGCACGGGCGTCGGTGCGTGACAACGCGCCCGGCCGCAGCACCAGGCTGGTGAGGCGGTTGATGTGCTCACGCTGCAGTTCACGCCGGGGCTGGGGGATGTCGGCCTTGCTGGCCAGCTCGCTCCAGATATCGGCTTCCAACTGGCTGTACAGGTCGTTCAGGCGCAGCGGCTGGGCCGGCGGGCTGACTTTGCCCTCGACATCCAGCACCCGGGCCGCCAATGCATCACCCATCAGGCGGTTGAGCAGCGCGCGTTGCAGGTCCAGCACGGTCTGGGCCAGTGGAAATTCGGTGGGCACGCCGCCGGGTGAATCGCTGCGCTCAAAAAAATCCGGCGCCAACCGGCGCTGCAGGGCCGGGCTGATGGCAAAGCTGTTGGCGGCCAGCAGGCGCTGTGACAGCAGTTGCAGCGCGGCGCGCTGGTCGGCGGCGGGCACGGGCTGCAGTGGGTCACGGCCGCTGCCGGCAAAGTCGCGCAGGGTGCGCACACCGCCAATCTGGCGCAGCAGGATGCCGGCGGCGCGGCCGGCGTCTTGCACGGCATAGCCCAGCACGCGGCGCAGGCTGCCGTAGTCCTCATCGGGTTTCAGCGTGCGCGTCTCCTGGCGTTGGAACAGGTCTTGGGCGATGTCAAAACGGCGCGCCGCAAAGGCCAGCGGGTCATTGCCCAGATCGAACAGCAGCGCGTCGGGGTCGATGCCCAAGAAGTTGTCTTCATCGGTGGCGTAGGCCAGCGCTGGCTCGGCGCTGCGGCTGGCGATGCGCTGCAACTCGGCCGCTTCATCGGCCGGGGCCAGCGGCTTGTAGGCGTATTCGATGGCCCAGTAGTCGTAAGGCCCCAGCGTGCTGAGGTAGGGCGCGGCGGGTGCCTCACCGGGGCGCGGCAGGTTGATGGGCGTGTACTCCATCACCGACCCGCTGAAGGCGTTGCTGCGGGTGAACACCGGGTCAGTCACCTGGGCCTCAGAAAACACATGCGAGGCGCGGAAGTTGTGCCGCAGGCCCAGCGTGTGGCCCACCTCGTGCATCACCACTTCTTTCAGGAAGTCCTGCACAAACTGCTGCGCCTCGGGGCTGTCGGGGTTGATGTCGCCGCGTGCGGCCAGCACATCCAGCCCGTAGGCCAGTTGCTCGGCGGCCTGGGCGGCGTGCTGGCAGGCGTGGCGGTCAAACACCGCGCCGCCAGGCGTTGATGCGCCGCTGGTGGGATCGCTGACCTGCAGCAGCCGCGCCCAATCTGCCGGGTTGGTCGGGTTGGCGGGGCTGAACGGGCTGGCTGGGCCGGCCGGGCTGTCCGGGCCGCTGCCACCCAGCACCTTGGCGCGCAGCTGGCGTGCGCGGCGGAACTCCAGGCTCTCCAGCGCGATGTTGGCGTCCAGAATCTCACCGCTGCGCGGATCGACATGGCTGGGGCCGATGGCGACAAAACCCGGCGCGTGGTTGACCATCCAGCGGATCGACGCGATGCCGGCGTCCAGCGTGTCGAAATCCGCGTCGTCAGTCTGCTGGCGCACCACGATGGCGTCTTTGAAGCCGATCGCCTCAAACGCCTTGTTCCACTCCAGCACCCCGGCCGTCAGCGCGGCGCGGTATTTCAGCGGCACGCTGCGGTCCAGCCAGTAGGTGATGGGTTTGACGGGCTCTGACAGGGCGGCCGCCGGGTCTTTTTTCTCCAGCCGCCAGCGGTCGATCATGCGTTTGCGCGGGCTGCGCGCCAGGTCGTCCGAGTAGTCGTCCACCACCGTGGTGAAGTGGCCGATGCGCGGGTCGGCCGCCCGGCTGGCCATGGGCTGCTCTGGCAGGCGCGCCAGTGAATAGTGCAGGCCCAAAAACAGGCTGCGGGGGTCGGGCAGGCCATCGGGCACGGTGGGCACGGGTGCGCCGGGTGGCGTGCCGGGCTGCACCACGGCCAGCGCGGCGGTGGCGTAGTGCTGGCTGGTCTCGATCACCAGCAAGTCGGGCTTGCCACGCACCCCGGTGATGCCGGAATTGCGGCCATCAAACGCATAACCTTGCCGGTAGCTGCGCTGCAGCTGCGCGCCCAGGCCCAGCAGGTCACTGACAAACATCGCACTGGCATCCACCAGCACGGTCTTGCGCTCGGGGTGGGGCAGGCTGGCCACCGGGTAGGCAGTGACCAGGCTGTTGGACGCGGCGGCCGCCAGCGCACGCGCCTCCGGCGTGCCGGGCTTGGCGATGAAATCATCATTCACCGCCACCAGCTGCACCACGTTGTACAGGCGGCGCCACTGCACCAGCCGGGGCGACGGCAGCATGCGCCCGCCGTACAAGCCGGCCTCACCAATGCCGCTGGCCAGCTTGGGCGAGAAGAAAAAGCTTTTGTTGAAGTCCTCGGGCCGCAGCTCCAGCCACAGCTTTTCGTCCTTGCGCCAGGCGGTGAACAGGGCGTCGATTTTTTGCGCGTCTTTCATCACCAGTGCAAACGGCGGCGGCTGGCCGGGCACGGGTGCTGGCGCCGGGCTGGACGCGGCACCAGAGGCGGCGCTGGCGGCGACGGCAGCGGATGCCGGTGCCGGTGCGCTCGCCGCTGCTCGTGGCGCTGCCGTAGCAGCCGCCATGCCCCGCGCCAGAGCCGCGCCACCAAAGCCGGTGGTCACGGGTTGGGGAGCTGCGCTGCTGGCCGTGGCGGCCGGGCCACTGCCGGTGCTGGCGCAACCGGCCACGGCCAGCAAGCCGGCCAGTACCGTGGTGCGCAGCGGGTGGGTGGCAGGCGCCGGCGGGGCGGGACGCAAGAAAACGGGTGGCACAGGCATCGGCAGCATCCGGGCAAAGGCGGGGGCGGGCAAGACCGAAGTAGAACAGGCCAGGCGGGGGGGTGTTCCCCCGGCCTGGCCTGTGGCTGGTGTGCTGTTGTGGCCTTGTGCGCGGTGGCTCAGGCGGTCATGTCAGCACACAGCGTCAGCACATCACTTCAGCGCCTTGAAGCGCAGCCGGTGCGGCTTGGCGCCTTCTTCACCCAGGCGTTTCTTCTTGTCGGCTTCGTATTCCTGGTAGTTGCCGTCGTAGAAGAACCACTGGCTGTCGCCCTCGCAGGCCAGGATGTGGGTGCAGATGCGGTCCAGAAACCAGCGGTCGTGGCTGATGATCATGGCCGAGCCGGCAAATTCGAGCAGTGCGTCTTCCAGTGCGCGCAGGGTTTCCACGTCCAGGTCGTTGGACGGTTCGTCCAGCATCAGCACGTTGCCGCCTTGCGCCAGGGTCTTGGCCAAGTGCAGCCGGCCGCGCTCACCGCCTGACAAGCTGCCCACCATCTTCTGCTGGTCGTTGCCCTTGAAGTTGAAGCGGCCCAGGTAGGCCCGGCTGGGCATTACAAACTTGCCCACCACGATGTTGTCCAGCCCGCCCGACACGTCTTGCCACACCGTTTTGTCGTCGCCCAGGCTCTCGCGGCTTTGATCGACGAAGGCGAGTTGCGCGGTCTTGCCGATCATCACCTCGCCGGAGTCGGGTTGTTCCTTGCCCTGGATCATGCGAAACAGCGTGGATTTGCCTGCGCCGTTGGGGCCGATGATGCCGACGATGGCACCCGCCGGCACCTTGAAGTTCACCTTGTCCATCAGCAGCCGGTCACCAAAGCTCTTTGACACGTTGACAAACTCGATCACCTCATTGCCCAGCCGCTCGGCCACCGGGATAAAGATCTCATTCGTCTCGTTGCGCTTCTGGTAGTCCACATCGCTGAGTTCTTCAAACCGCGCCAGCCGGGCCTTGCTCTTGGCCTGGCGGCCTTTGGCATTGCTGCGCACCCACTTCAGCTCCTCCTTCATCGCCTTCATGCGCGAGTCTTCGGTCTTCTGCTCCTGCTCCAGGCGTTTTTCTTTCTGCTCCAGCCAGTCGGAATAGTTGCCCTTCCACGGGATGCCCATGCCGCGGTCCAGCTCCAAAATCCACTCGGCCGCGTTGTCCAAAAAGTAGCGGTCGTGGGTGATGGCCACCACGGTGCCGGAGAAGCGCTTCAAAAACTGCTCCAACCAGTCCACGCTTTCAGCGTCCAGGTGGTTGGTGGGCTCGTCCAGCAGCAGCATGTCGGGTTTTGACAGCAGCAGCCGGCACAGTGCAACCCGGCGTTTTTCGCCCCCGGACAGCAGGCCGATCTTGGCGTCCCACGGCGGCAGGCGCAGCGCGTCGGCGGCCAGCTCCAGCTGCAGGTCGGTGTTCTCGCTGCCACCGGCGGCGATGATGGCTTCCAGCTCGGCTTGCTCGGCGGCCAGCGCATCGAAGTCGGCGTCCTCGTTGGCGTATTCACCGTACACCTCGTCCAGCCGCTTCTTGGCGGCCAGCACACCGCCGATGCCTTCTTCCACCGCCTCACGCACGGTCTGCTCGGCCGGCAACAGCGGCTCTTGCGGCAAGTAGCCGATCTTCAAGTCGGCCATGGCGTGGGCCTCACCCTCAAAGTCCTTGTCCACCCCGGCCATGATCTTGAGCAGCGTGCTCTTGCCCGAGCCGTTGATGCCCAGCATGCCGATCTTGGCGCCCGGGAAAAAGGACAAGGAGATGTTCTTCAAAATCTGCCGCTTGGGCGGCACGATCTTGCCGACCTTGTTCATCGTAAAAACGTACTGGGCCATGGTGGTGTGCTTACCGGGTGATCTGAAATGGGGCCGCTGGCTGCGGCGGCGTGGCGGGTGGCGGCAGGGCACCAGCGCGCAAAACAACGGATTATCCGCGCTGGGCTGTTGGCGCTGACCGTGTTGCGCGGGCTTTGTCGTGTTGCGCGGGGCGCCGCTGTGGTGGGTACGACACGCCACCCAGCACAGCACTTGCCAAGACAAGGCTGCCGCATCCGTTGCCGCTCTTGCGGCCCCGGCTCAAATCTCATCTTCCGGTTTTCCGGCGTGTCGCTGTTCGGCTTGCCGTTGTCAGCGAAGTCCTTGTTGG
>JANPOW010000055.1:0-23509 GCA_031428185.1 Betaproteobacteria bacterium
CGATGGCCTGGAACTCGGCCGGCTTCGGGTCGTCGCTGACCGACAGCCCCAGGCCCAGCGCACGCAGATAGTTCTGCAGCGTGGTCTTCTTCTCCGGCGTCGGGCCCTCGTGCACGCGGAACAGCGATGCATGTTTGGCACGCTCGATGAAGTCGGCCGCGCTCACGTTGGCCGCCAGCATGGCCTCCTCGATCAGCTTGTGCGCCTCGGTGCGCGTGCGCGGCACGATCTTCTCGATGCGGCCGTTGTCGTCGCACACGATCTGCGTCTCGGTGGTCTCGAAGTCGACCGCGCCACGCACCGCGCGCTGCTTCAGCAAGGCACGGTAGACCTCGTGCAAGTGGATCAGGTGCGGCACCAGGTCGGCCCGGCGCTGAGCCTCGGCGCCGCGCGTGTTGGCCAGCATCGCCGCCACCTCGGTGTAGGTCAGGCGGGCGTGCGAGCGCATCACCGCCGGGTAGAACTGGTAGGCGCTGATCTCGCCGCTGGCCGAGATCAACATGTCGCAGGCCATGCACAGCCGGTCTTCCTGCGGGTTCAGCGAGCACAGGCCGTTGCTGATCTTCTCGGGCAGCATCGGGATCACGCGGCGCGGAAAGTACACCGAGGTGGCACGCTCGTAGGCGTCATCGTCCAGCGGCTCACCGGGCTTGACGTAGTGGCTGACATCGGCAATGGCCACGATCAGGCGCCAGCCTTCAAACGCTGTTTTGCCACGGCCTTGTTTCAGGGGCTCGCAATACACCGCGTCGTCAAAGTCGCGCGCGTCTTCACCATCGATAGTGACCAGCGGCACGTCAGTCAAGTCAACGCGGTTGCGCTTGTCGACCGGGCGCACCTTGTCGGGCAGGCTGGCGGCCTGGGCCAGCGCCTCAGGTGAAAACTGGTGCGGCACCTCAAACTTGCGCACCGCAATCTCGATCTCCATGCCGGGGTCGTCGATCTCGCCCAACACCTCGGCAATGCGGCCCACCGGCTGCGAGAACATCGACGGCGGCTCGGTCAGCTCAATGGCCACCACCTGCCCCACCGCCGCGTTGGCGGTGGCGTTTTTGGGGATCAGGATGTCCTGGCCATAACGCCGGTCCTCAGGGGCCACCAGCCAGACACCGTTCTCGTGCAGCAGGCGGCCGATGATGGGTGATTTGCGGCGCTCAACAATGTCGATGACACGGCCTTCGGGCCGGCCTTTGCGGTCTGAGCGCACCAGGCGCACACGGATGCGGTCACGGTGCAGCACCGAGCGCATTTCTTGCGGCGACAGGTAGACATCTGGCTCACCGTCATCGCGGCGCACAAAGCCGTGGCCGTCGCGGTGGCCCAGCACAATACCTTCGGCTTCAGTGCTCAAAGCCGCGCTTGGCGCTGCGGCGGGGCTTGTCAGTTGTGTTTTTATGATGCTATACTCCATTTTTCAGTTGCAATTGAACTGATTTGCCCAGATGGCGGAATTGGTAGACGCACTAGTTTCAGGTACTAGCGCTTAGCGGCGTGGAGGTTCGAGTCCTCTTCTGGGCACCAAAAACAAGCAAGAGCCAGCATCAAAATGCTGGCTTTTTGCGTTGTGTGACCGGCTTTGCCGTCGTGATTGCCGTCGTGATTGCCGTCGTGATTGCAGTCGTGATGGGCTGCTGTGGCGCGATCAATGCAACCCGGGTGGTCGGCGCGATCCAACAACCCAAAAGCAGACAAGGCAGCAGCCCGCAAACTGCCGCAAGCTGGCCGGCCTGTCAAACCGAAAACTTCTTGGCCAGACCTTCAGGCCGCAAGTTGTCGTAGTCCTCAAACGGCTGGTGGATCCAAGGGCTGCTGGGCAATGCCTCAACGTGGTAGTCCGGCTGGTAGCCCGACACACCCTTGACCCAGATCACCGCGCTGCGCAACTCGTTGATGGACGGCACACCACGCAGGCGGTCCACCACTGCCTTGAGCGTGACGCCAGAGTCGGCCAGGTCGTCGACCAACAGCACCCGGCCGGCCAGCTCACCCTTGGGCATGGTGATGTATTTGGCCATGTCCAGCCGGCCCTGGATGGTGCCGGCCTCAGCCCGGTACGAACTGGTGGACATGATGGCCAGCGGCTTGTCAAACACACGTGACAGCACATCCCCTGGCCGCATGCCACCACGCGCCAGACACAAAATCTGATCGAACTGCCAGCCGGAGTGGGCCACTTTGAGCGCCAGGCGCTCGATCAGCATGTGGTATTCGTCCCAACTCACATACAGGTGCTTGCCATCGTCGGTGAGCATGCGTTGATTCCTTGTGGAGGGGTCAGGTGGAAAAAGGGTTGCGGCCGGCTCAGGCCTTGTACGGGTGGCGCAGCACGATGGTGTGTTCACGGTCGGGGCCGGTGGACACCATGTCAATCGGCGCACCAATCAACACCTCAATGCGCTGCAGATACGAGCGCGCGGCTGCCGGCAAAGCATCCCACTGGGTGATGCCAAACGTGCTGCCAGGCCAGCCCGGGAAAGTCTCGTACTGCGGCACACACGCGGCGATGTCATCGGCATCCAGCGGCAGGATGTCAACATCCTGACCGTGCAGCGTGTAGCCGATGCAGACCTTGATCTCGTCGAGCTTGTCCAGCACGTCCAACTTGGTGATGCACAGGCCTGTGATGCCGTTGATGATGATGGAGCGCTTGAGCGCAGCCGCGTCGAGCCAGCCACAACGCCGCATGCGACCTGTCACAACACCGCGCTCCTGCCCCACCGTGGACAAATGGTGGCCCACCGTGCCTTCGGCCAGGATGTCCAGCTCGGTGGGGAACGGCCCGCTGCCCACCCGGGTGGTGTAGGCCTTGGTGATGCCCAGGATGTAATGCAGCAAACCCGGCCCCACGCCCGCACCTGCCGCCGCATTGCCGGCCACGCAGTTGCTGGAGGTGACATACGGGTAGGTGCCGTGGTCAATGTCCAGCAGCGTGCCTTGCGCGCCTTCAAACAGGATGTTGGCACCGCTTCGGCTGGCGTTATGCACCCGGTAACCCACGTCGGCCATCATGGGTTTGAGCTTCTCGGCCACCTCCATCGCCTGGTCGAAGATGGGTTGGAAGTCCAGGGTTTCGCCCTTCAGGTAGCCGGCCAGCGCAAAGTTGTGCAGCGCCAGCAACTCACGCAGCTTGGCAGCAAAACGCTCGGGGTGTTTGAGGTCTTGCACCCGCAGCGCACGCCGCGCCACCTTGTCTTCATAGGCCGGGCCGATGCCCTTGCCCGTGGTGCCAATCTTGCCGGCGCCGCTGGTCTCGCGCAACGCTTCGCGGGCTTTGTCCACCGCCACATGGAAGGGCAGGATGAGCGGGCAGGATTCACTGAGGAACAGCCGTGAACGCACCTCAACCCCGATGGCCTCCAGCCGCTCGATCTCCAGCAGCAAATGGGTCGGGTCAACCACCACGCCGTTGCCGATGTAGCAGGGCACAGCGTCACGCATGATGCCCGACGGGATCAATTGCAGCGCGGTTTTGACGCCTTTGATCACCAGCGTGTGGCCGGCGTTGTGGCCGCCTTGGAAGCGCACCACGCCCTGCGCGTGGTCGGTCAGCCAGTCCACCACTTTGCCTTTTCCCTCGTCGCCCCACTGGGTGCCGACGACCACCACATTGCGGCCAGACGCCGACAGATTGCCTTGTTGCATTGTTGAAATTTCCAGTTAACGGATCAGCGGCGCGGCCACGGCCTGCAGCCCGAGCAACACCCAGTGACCATCTGCGGCCACCAGTTCGCGGTCGCATTCAAATTCATCACCTTCCTGGTCGTGCCCAGGCAGCATGCAGACCACGGTTTCACCCTGCTCGCGCAGCTTGCGGATGGCTTGGCGCAGGCTGGTGTCCTCGGACCACGGTGCCCGCACTGCGGTATGCCTGGCTTGCGGCGGCGCACTGGTGGCAAGCAGTTTCAAGTCAGTTGAAAAACCAACTGCCGGCCGGTTGCGGCCAAACACCGCACCCACCTCATCGTAGCGGCCACCCCGCAGCACCGCGTCAGCCGAGCCGGGTGAATACACCGCAAAACGGGGGCCCGAGTAATAGGCATATCCGCCCATGTCAGCCAGATCAAAACCGATTTGCACCCCCGGATGCACCCGCGCCGCGTGGCCAGCCAAGGACGCCAGGTCATCCAGCGCTGACCGAATCAAGGGGTGCTGCGGCAAGCGCTGGCGGGCCACATCCAGCACCGTCACATCACCATACAAGCCGGGCAGCGCCAACAAGGCATCACCTGCCGCAGCCGGAAGACCGGTGCACAGGCGGGCCAGCGTGACCATGTCCTTGGCGGCCAGTGCAGCCACCACCTCGGTCAATAGCGCAGCATCGGCAGTCACGCCGTCCAGCACACCGCGCAGGATGCGCGCATCGGCCAGGTCCAACACCAGGCCTTGCAGCCCGGCGGCACGCAACCCGTCCAGCGCCAGGTCTTGAATCTCTAGATCGGCCTCCAGACCGGCATGGCCAAAAATCTCGGCGCCTAGCTGCAAAGGCTCACGGGTGGATTGCGCTGACTGCGGCCGGGTGTGCAGCACCGGGCCGCAGTAACACAGCCGGGTCACACCTTTGCGATTCAACAGGTGGGCGTCGATGCGCGCCACTTGCGGCGTGCTGTCAGCGCGTAGCCCCAAAGACCGGCCGCTGAGTTGATCGACCAGTTTGAAGGTGCGCAAATCCAGCGCTCGGCCGGTGCCGGTGAGCAGCGACTCCAGATGCTCCAGCAGGGGCGGCATCACCTGCTCGAAGCCGTAGCTGCGCGCCAACTGCAACAGGCTGCGGCGCAAGTCTTCGATGCGCCGCGCCTCAGCCGGCAAGACGTCGGCAATGTGCTCGGGCAGCAGCCAAGCAGAGGACATAAAAAACCCGGGGAATTAAAAGCCGAATTGTACCGGCGCACCCGCGGCCGACCCGCCACGTATCAGGCGCCGAAACAGTGGCTTCAGCGCCAGAGCAGCAACAGCAACAAGCCCGCCAGCATGCTGGACAAACCCAGGAACCGGATCTGCCCGTCGCTCATGCGGGTGGCCTTCTCGAAGACCTGGCGCCACATCGTCGGGCTGAAGAACGGCAGCAAGCCCTCAAGCACCAATACCAGCGCCAGGGTGCCCATCAACCAGTCGAGCATGGCGTTTGTGGGTGATTGCCGGCAGCTCAGCGCTTGCCTGCCGGCGCTGCAGCATTGCCAGGGCCGCGCATGGCCTTGAAGAAATCGCTTGACGGGTCAACCACCATCACGTCGCTCTTGCTGCGGAAGCTGGCGCGATAGGCCTCCAGGCTGCGGTAGAACTGGGCGAATTGCGCATCACGGCCAAATGCGTCGGCATACAGGGCGGAGGCTTTGGCATCACCCTCGCCTTTCAACTTCTGCGCGTCGCGGTAGGCCTCGGCGATGATCACCTCGCGTTGTTTGTCCGCGTCAGCGCGGATCTTCTCGCCCTCGGCAGCGCCCTGTGAGCGCAACTCATTGGCCACCTGTTTGCGCTCGGATTCCATGCGGCGGTAGACCGAGTCGGTGATGTCGGCCACAAAGTCCACCCGCTTGATGCGCACGTCCACGATCTCGATGCCGAAGGCTTTGGCCTCATCGACCAGCCGGTTGCGCACGTCTTGCATCACCTTGTCACGCTCAGCCGCCAGCACACCGCGCACGGTGCGGCGGGTGATCTCTTCATTGAATGCCGCTTGCACCACCGGGCTCAAACGGCTCTCGACATTGCGGATGTCAGTGCCGTTGTTGCGGATGAACTGGCGCGGCTCGGCAATGCGCCACTTGACCAACCAGTCGATCACCAGGCTTTTCTTCTCGGCGGTGAAGATGGGCCGCGTCTCGGGGCTGTCAAGCGTCTGCACCCGTTTGTCCAGGAAGACGACATTCTGAAACGGTGGCGGAAGCTTGAACTTCAAGCCCGGCTCGCTGATCACTTCCTTGATCTCACCCAGGGCGTAGACCACAGCCAACTGGCGCTGGTCCACCACAAACAGGGTGGATGCCAGCAGCATCAGCGCCAGCAGCACGCCGGCCACGATCAATCCGATTCGGTTCATGTTCTTGGGGCTCGATTGTTGAGTCCGACCTGGCTCAGCGGCCATCACGGTCACGGCTGCGACCACCGTCGCGCGAGCGGGCGTCCGCACCAGCAGCACCTGCAGCGCCTGCATCGGTGGGCAGCGCGGCCGACGGCGGTGCCTGCGGCACCACCTGCACTGTGCCCGTGGGCGCGGCTTGCTGGATCAGCTTGTCCAGCGGCAAATACAGCAAGTTGCTGCCACTGCGGCTGTCCACCATCACCTTGCTGACGCTGGAATACACCTGCTGCATGGTGTCGATGTACATGCGGTCTCGGGTGACGTTGGGTGCTTTCTGGTACTCGGTCAGCACTGACTTGAAGCGCTGGGCATCACCCTCGGCTTGGGCCACCACGCGCTGGCTGTAGCCGTCAGACTCTTCACGCAGCCGGGCTGCTGTGCCGCGCGCTTTGGGGATCACGTCACTGGCGTAGGCCTGGCCTTCATTCTTGAAACGGTCGCGGTCAGCACCGGCCTTGACGGCGTCGTTGAAAGCCGCCTGCACCTGCTCGGGCACCTGCACGTTTTGCACGTTGACATTGACCACCAGGATGCCGGCCTTGAGTCGGTCCAGCTGGCTCTGGATGGACTTGACCAGATCAGCGGCAATCGCATCGCGCGCTTCGTACAGCACCGAATCAACCTTGCTCTTGCCGACGATCTCACGCACCGCCGATTCACTGGCCTGCTCTACCGCCTTGTCCGGGTCGCGGTTCTCGAACAAGAAGTTCTTCGCGTCTTTCAGCCGGTATTGCACCGTGAAGCGGATGTCGATAATGTTTTCGTCTTGCGTCAACATCGACGAATCGCGCAGGCCGGTGGTTTGCGCCACACCGCTGCGGCCGATTTCGGCTGAGCGCAATTGCGTCACGCTCACCGTCTCATGCCCTTGAAACGGATAGGGCAAGCGCCACTGAAAGCCGGCATCGACCGTGCTGCTGTAGCGGCCAAAGGTGGTGACGATGGCTTGCTGGCCTTCTTGCACAATGAAAAAACCACTGCCGGCCCACACCACCACCACCACCAAACCGATCAGCCCGATGCCGATGCCAGCGCTTTTCAGGTCGGGCTGGAAGCCAGAGCCGTCATTGCCGGGGTCACGTTGTGGCGGCTGGCCATTGCCACCGCCTTTGCCGTTGAACAGCCCGCTCAACTTCTTGTTGAAGTCACGCCACAACTCGTCCAGATCGGGTGGGCCGTCATTGCGGCCGGCCATCTGCAGCGGCGCGCTGGCTTTGCGCCGCAGCGCGCCGGCCACCAAACCGCCTGTGGCCAAGGCCAATGCAGTCAGGCGTTGGGCAAGCGATTTGGCGTCAGGTGACACGGGAGTGTGTGCGTTTGGGTTCATGTCGTTGACGATGGTAACTGGGTGCTGTCTGTCGATATGCCATCCACCGACGCTGACTGCGGCCCAGTTGGGGACTGGCCGGGTGGATTCAAGCCCTGGCCGGCTGCGGCCTGGGCAATCAGGTTGCGCAGCACATCCAGACCGGTGCCACGCAGCGCACTGACAAAGACACGCGGCAAGGCGCCGGTCTCGCCCTCCACCCAATCCTGCAGCTCACGTGGCTGCGGGTCGACCTGGTCGAGCTTGTTGAAGATCAGGATCTGCGGCACGTTGGACGCACCGATCTCCTGCAAGACACGCTCAACTTCATCGCGCTGCTGTTGCAGCACCGGGCTGGCGGCGTCAATCACATGCAGCAGCAAGTCTGCGTCAGTCGCTTCTTGCAAAGTGGCTTCAAACGCTTCCACCAATTTGTGCGGCAGGTCGCGGATAAAGCCCACGGTGTCGGACAAGGACACACTGCCATTCCGCGCTTCGAGGTAAAGCGACCGGGTGGTGGTGTCCAGCGTGGCAAACAACTGGTCAGCCGCAAAGGCTTTGGCTTTGACCAGCGCATTGAACAAGGTGCTTTTACCAGCATTGGTATAGCCCACCAGCGAGACCCGGAAGGTGCCGCTGTTGCGCCGCTTGTCGCGCTGGGTGCTGCGCTGGCGCTTGACCTTGTCGAGCCGGCTCTTGAGCGATTTGACGCGCTCGCCGATCATGCGTTTGTCCAGTTCGATCTGGGCCTCACCGGGGCCACCACGCTGGCCGGCACCGCCGGTCTGGCGCTCCAGGTGGCTCCAGCGCCGCACCAGGCGGCTGGACAGGTATTGCAGCCGCGCCAATTCAACCTGCAGCTTGCCCTCATGGCTTTGCGCGCGTTGCGCAAAGATTTCCAGGATCAGCGCGGTGCGGTCAGCCACCGCCACGCCCAGATGGCGCTCCAGATTGCGCTGCTGGGCGGGCGACAAGGCCTGGTCAAAGATGACGCATTCAGCGCCATGCAGTTGCACCAGGGTCTTGATCTCGTCGGCCTTGCCACTGCCCACAAACAGCGCCGGGTCGGGTGCCTTGCGCTTGGCGGTGATGCGCTCGACAGGCACGTCACCGGCGCTCTCTGCCAGCAACGCCAATTCATCCAGCGTGGGGTCAAACGATTGACCGCGGCCGAAATCCACCCCCACCAACACCACCCGGGCCGGCCCCTCACGGGTGGGTGCCGGGCCGCCGTGCTCAACAGGGTTCAAGGCGGTTCGGGTGGTACCGGTCTTGCCAGGCGGGTGGGTCAAGCCGGGTCGACCGGCTCGGCGGCGTGGAAGTTGACCGGCCGGCCAGGCACCACGGTGGAGATGGCGTGTTTGTAGACCATCTGCGTCACGGTGTTGCGCAGCAGCACCACGTACTGGTCAAACGACTCAATATGACCCTGCAGCTTGATGCCGTTGACCAGATAGATCGAGACCGGCACATGCTCTTTGCGCAGCAGGTTCAGGAATGGGTCTTGGAGGAGTTGCCCTTTGTTGCTCACGATATGACTCCGTGTTGAAAAGTTTGGATGCGAAGACCTTATCACATCAGGGAAAGCGCTTAGGCGCCGTCAATGGCAACCGGCGGCTTTGAAGAGCCTGTCGGACTTAAGCCAAGTCAAAAGGGTTCCGTGAGGTCTTGAATTGAATGCGCAACGGGGTGCCCACCAGCTTGAAATGCTCACGCACCCGGCCCTCCAGAAAACGCTTGTAGGCCTCGGTGACATGCTCCAGGCCGTTGCCGTGGATGATGACGATGGGCGGGTTCATGCCGCCCTGGTGGGCATAACGCAGCTTGGGCCGGAAGGCGCCACTGCGCTGCGGCGCCTGGTGTTGCACCGCCTCTTGCAGCAGGCGCGTGAGGACTGGCGTGGGCATTTTGCGGATGGCTGAGGCATGCGCTGCGGCAATCGCCTTCCAGACCGGCGCCAGGCCTTGGCGTTTGATGGCCGAGATGTGCAGCATGTCGGCAAACTTGAGAAACGGCAGGCGCTGCTCGATGGACCGCTCCAGCATCTGGCGCTGGTAGCTGTCCACCGCGTCCCATTTGTTGATGGCGATCACCACCGCCCGGCCGGCCTCCAGGATGTAACCCGCAATGTGCGCGTCCTGGTCACTCACGCCCTGGGTGGCGTCGATCAGCAGCAGCACCACGTTGGCGTCGGAGATGGCCTGCAGCGTCTTGACCACCGAGAACTTCTCGACCGCTTCAAACACTTTGCCCTTGCGGCGCAGGCCGGCGGTGTCGATCAATTCGAACTGCTGGCCGTCACGCTCAAACGGCACGCTGATGGCGTCGCGTGTGGTGCCGGGTTGGTCAAACGCAACCAGGCGCTCCTCACCCAGCCAGGTGTTGATCAGCGTGCTTTTGCCGACGTTGGGCCGGCCGGCCACGGCCAGGCGGATGGGTTTGTCTTCAGCGTCTTCGGATTCATCAAGCTCAGGCTCGGCAAAGTCGGCCAGCGCGGCGTCCACCAGGCTGCGGATGCCCTGGCCGTGGGAGGCCGAAATCGGGTGCGGCTCCCCCATGCCCAACTCATGAAACTCAGCCAGCCGGGGCGATTCCGCCAAGCCTTCGGCCTTGTTGACACACAGCAGGATGCGTTTGTTGGCGGCGCGCAGATAACGTGCAATGTCATGGTCCTGGCCGGACACACCCATGCGCGCATCGACCACAAAAATCACCGCGTCGGCTTCGGCCACGGCGGCCTTGGTCTGGCGCGCCATCATGGCAACCACGCCGGTGGGTTTTTCTGGCTCGAAGCCGCCGGTGTCGATGACGATGAACTCATGCCCACCTTGCTTGGCGTCTCCGTAGTGGCGGTCGCGGGTGAGGCCGGCAAAGTCAGCCACGATCGCGTCGCGGCTTTTGGTCAGGCGGTTGAACAGGGTGGACTTGCCCACGTTGGGCCGCCCCACCAGGGCGATCACCGGTTTCATGGTTGTGGGCCTTGGATCAAAACGTCAATACATCAAAATGGGGTAGCCGCAAACCGCGCCCCGCAGGGTGTGCAAGGCAAATCATTCAGGCCGAAAGGCAAACAGCCCACCATTGCGGGTGACCACCAGCACCGTGCTGCCAGAGCGCACCGGCTGGGCCACCACGGCCGAGCCATCGGTGGGCAGGCGCAACAAGGTTTTGCCGTCTTCACGCGACAAAAAATGCACCTGGCCGTCCAGGTCACCCACCATCACGGTTTTGCCCGCTGACAACGGTGCACTCAGGTTGCGGTACAGCAGGCGCTCGTTGGTCCAGGCGATCTCACCCGCGCCGGCGCGCCAGGCGCTGAGGCGGTCGCTGGCGTCACCGCCAAATACAAAGTCGGTGTCACCACCCACAGCGTTCTGGCCACCACCGTTGCGGCTCCAGCGCAGGCTGGCGCGATCCGGGCCGGCCACATTGACGCAGCCCACCGCCGTCTGGAAGGCGCGGGCGCACAGCGTATCGCCCACCCGCAGCAGCGGGCCCACCAGGTCATTCAGGCGCTCGACCTCATTGGTTCCGCGCGGTGAGGTGATGGCCACCTCCCAGCGCACGCTGCCGGTGGTCGGATCAATGCCCAGCAACACAGCGCCCACGCCGGTGACCAGGGTGTTTTTGTAGGCGGCCAACACGGCGGGTTGGGCCAGTGTGAGCGCCTCACCCGGGCGCTGCAGTGTCCACAGACGGCGGCCGTCGAGTGCATCAAACGCATGCACCAGCCGGTCCACACCGATCACAAACACCCGCTCACCGGCCACCAGCGGTGCGGTGCTGGTGCGGGATGCCAGGCGGGTGCTCCAGACCTTGGCGCCTTTGTCCAGCACCACCAGCTGGTTGTCACGGGTGACCACCGCTGCAAAGCGGCCGTCACTGCCGACACCGGCCGACAATTTGTCGCCGGCGCTGCCGCGCCACAGCTCACGCCCAGTCTGGGCCTCAATTGACAGCACGGTGCCGTCGGTGCCGGCCACCACAAACGACTCGCCCGGTGTGGCCACGGCCAGCGGGAATTGCACCGAATCCAGACGCGCCGACCAGACCTGCTTACCGGCAATCTGGGCCGTCACTGCTTCCAGCGTCGTGGGCTTGGGCCGGTCTGCAGCACAACCCAACAGGCCCAGGGCCACGATGGCGGCAGCGGCCAGGCCGACAGTGCGGGATGCCGACCGCCCACTGAACAGCGCGCCCATCACTTGGTGGCCCCTGACGCAGCCGGCGCCGGTGGTGCGGCCAGCGCCGTCAGCTTGGCCTCGATCAGACGGCGGTATTCCAGCTTGTCGCCCATGGCTTTGTAGGCGGCCTGGTAAGCCGCGGTGGCCTCGGCAGGTTTGCCCTGGGCCAGCAGCACATCACCCCGGCGGTCGGCCACCAAAGCCGTAAATTGCGCGGTGGTGGTCGCGTCCAGCGCTTTGAGCGCAGCGTCGTACTGCTTGGCGTCCAGCAGCACACCGGCCAGGCGCAGGCGGGCCACGCTGCGGTATTCGTCTTCGCTGGCGTTGTCAGCAACCCAGCCCAGGCTGGCTTTTGCCGCGTCGGCCTGGCCTTTGTCAAACTGCACCCGGGCCGCCATCAGGCCGCCCTGCTGGGCAAAGCTGGTGCGGCCGTAGCGGTCTTTCAAATCGGCAAACACCCGGCCGGCCTTGTCGGCGTCGCCGGCCACGGCCGCGCGGTCCAGTTCATCAAACATGGCGCTCGCCTTGACGGCCTGGTCACGCTGGTACCAGTTCCAGCCATTCCAGCCGGCAAAAGCCAGCAGGCAGGCGGTGATCAACCAGGTGATCAGGTTGCCGTACTGCTTCCAGAAGGCCTTGAGGTCATCGAGTTGTTCCTGCTCTTGCAGGTCAAGCGTATTCGCCATGAAGGGCCTGTTGCCGGCGCTGGTGGCCGGTGCTGGTTGCTGATGCGGGTTGGGGACGGAATCGGTGCCGCAGGCGGTGTTGCGCTGGCCTGAAACGGGCTTGGATGGAAAGCATGCGCCCTGCGGACGACAGCGCAGGATTATGCGTTGCGCAGGTCGCCTGCCCAGCCAGCCACGTCGCCCAGTGGGCGCAGCACCTGGCCGGCATCGACTTGCCGCAGCGGCTTGACGGCCACCATGCCCTGCGCCAGCTCGTTGCCGGCAAATACCAGCGCAAAGCGGGCACCGCTGGCGTCGGCCTTCTTGAACTGCGACTTCATGCTGCCCAGGCCGGCCGCGCCGGCGGCATGCATCTGGACTGAGAGCCCGGTATCACGCAGCGCCTCGATGGTTTGCAGCGCTTGCGGCAGTGCGCTGGTATCCCCAATCACAGCGTAGGCGTCCGGCGCGCTATCGGGCACCGGCAGGCCCAGCTCCTGGATCAGCAGCAGCAAGCGCTCGATGCCCAGGCCAAAGCCCACGGCCGGCGTGGGCTTGCCACCCAGTTGTTCAAACAGGCCGTCGTAGCGCCCACCACCACACACCGTGCCCTGCGCGCCGAGATGGTCAGTGACCCACTCGAACACGGTGAGGTTGTAGTAGTCCATGCCGCGCACCAGGCGCGGGTTGATGCGGTAGGCCAGTCCGGCCGCGTTCAGCGCGGCGCACACGGTATTGAAGTGCGCCAGCGTGGCCTGCCCCAAAAACTGCATCAGCTTCGGCGCACCTTCCACCAGCGCCTGCATGGCCGGGTTTTTGGTGTCCAGGATGCGCAGCGGGTTGCTGTGCAGGCGGCGTTTGGCTTCGTCGTCCAACTGGTCGGCATGGGCCTCGAAGTAGGCGATGAGGGCGGCGCGGTGGGCCGCACGCTCGTCTGGCTGGCCCAGGCTGTTGAGCTCCAGCCGCACATGCGCGCCCGCCTCTGCACCCGCCCCTGCACCCACACGCAGGCCCAGCGCCCGCCACAGCCGGCGTGTCAGCAGGATCAGCTCGGCGTCCACATCCGGCCCGGCAAAGCCCAGCGCCTCCACATCGAGTTGATGGAACTGCCGGTAGCGGCCTTTTTGCGGCCGCTCGTGGCGGAACATCGCGCCCAGCGTCCACAGCCGCAGCGGGCCGTTGTACAGCGCGTTGTGCTCCACCATGGCGCGCACGATGCCGGCGGTGGCCTCGGGCCGCAGCGTCAGCGGGTCACCGTTCATCGCGTCGACGAAGGAATACATCTCTTTCTCGACGATGTCGGTCACCTCGCCCAGGCCGCGCACAAACAGCGATGTCGGCTCGACCAGTGGCGTCAGGATGTACTGGTAGCCGTATTGCTGCAGCACCTGGCGCACTACTGTCTCAAACCATTGCCAGAGCTTGGAATCAGGCAGTTTGTCCTTGCGCGGCACGCTGGCCGGCAGGATGTCGTTCATGCCTTTGACGGCTTGCAGGGTTTCGGCCATGTGCGGGTGAACCCAGGGTGGGGCCTTCAAAAAAATCGGGTTTGGCGCCCGGGATCAGGCGCGCTGCGGAAGGTGCGGACGCCGTGATCGCGTCAATGCGCTGGCGTGGCTGCCGTCGGCGCTTCGGCCTTGCCAAACCGCCGTTCGATGTAGCGCTCAACCACTTGGTGGAATTCTTGCGCAATGCCATCACCCCGCAGCGTCATGGCCTTTTCGCCGTCGATGAACACCGGCGCGGCCGGCGCCTCACCGGTGCCGGGCAGGCTGATGCCGATGTCGGCATGTTTGCTTTCGCCGGGGCCGTTGACGATGCAGCCCATCACCGCCAGCTTCAGGTTTTCAACCCCCGGGTATTTGGTTTTCCACACCGGCATCATGGCGCGCAGGTGGTCGTCAATCTGCTTGGCCAGCACCTGGAAGGTGGTGCTGGTGGTGCGGCCACAGCCCGGGCAGGCGGTGACACTCGGGTTGAAATTGCGCAGGCCCAGTGCCTGCAAAATCTCCAGCGCCACCACCACCTCTTGCGTGCGGGCCTCACCCGGCTGGGGCGTGAGGCTGACGCGGATGGTGTCGCCAATGCCTTGCTGCAGCAACTGGCCGATGGCCACGGCCGACGCCACCGTGCCCTTGGTGCCCATGCCGGCTTCGGTCAGGCCCAGGTGCAATGGGTAGTCACAGCGGGCGGCCAGCGCCTGGTAGACGGTGATCAGGTCTTGCACGCCGCTGACCTTGCAACTGATCAGGATCTGGTTTGCGGCCAAGCCCAGCTCTTTGGCCCAGTCGGCCGATTGCAGCGCCGACTGCAGCAAGGCCTGGTACATCACCTGTTTGGCGTCCAACGGTGCGGCGCGGCGGGCGTTGTCGTCCATCATCTGGGCCAACAGCTCTTGGTCCAGGCTGCCCCAGTTGACGCCGATGCGCACCGGTTTGTCATGCCGGCAGGCGGCTTCGATCATCTGGGCAAACTGGCGGTCGCGCTTGTGGCCCTTGCCCACATTGCCGGGGTTGATGCGGTATTTGCTGAGTGCGGCGGCGCAGTCCGGATAGTCGGTGAGCAGGGTGTGGCCGTTGTAGTGAAAGTCACCGATCAGCGGCACATCAATGCCCATGCGGTCGAGTTGCTCGCGGATGGCGGGCACGGCTTGCGCGGCTTCGGGGGTGTTGACCGTGATGCGCACCAGTTCCGACCCAGCAATGGCCAGCTGCTTGACCTGGATGGCGGTGCCTATCACGTCCACCGTGTCGGTATTGGTCATGGACTGCACCCGCACCGGTGCAGCCCCCCCCACCGTGACCACACGCTGGCCCCACACCACCCGGGCCTGCAGGCTGTGGCGCAATTTGGGGCTGGCGGGGGTGATCAGCAGCAGGTCGTCAGCCGGGTTTGTGTTGAAGGTGCTGGTCATGGCAGTCCTGCAGGTTGGCCGGAAGCCGGGTTGGCCGGATTCACGGCAGCGTGATGTTGGCCGTGTTGTCGCGCGAGGTGGAGCGCAAATCAATCACCTTGCCACGAAAGCTGAGTTCAGTGCCCGCCACGTTGCCGATTCTCAGGCGCAGCGGTGGGGTCACCGTCAGATCGATGCGCTCACCGGCGGCCACGGTGCGGGCCATCAAGGTTTTGCCCGCGCCGTCCACCGCCTGCACCCAGGTGGACTGCACCGCACGCAGGTTCAGCGAGTCGGTGCCATTTGCACTGTTGACTGACGCCGGCAAGGCAGCAACCTGGGCGCTGTCTACCGGGTTGGCCTGCAGCGACGACAGCGGCGCGGATGCTGCGTCCGCCGGCGCCACCTGCCCCGGCACACCCAGCCCTGGCGCCTGGGTGCCGCCTGCCGCAGGTGGCAGGCCCAAGTCCAGCACACCGGCGTCAGACGCCGCTGCCGCCGGCGGCATCACCGGCACGGCAGGCGCATCGGCACCCAGCAGGCCCACATCACGCACCACATTGGCGGGCAGCAATACAAACGCCGCCGCTGAGATCAGCAGCACGGCCACCAGCCACAGCACCGGGTGGCGCCAGGGCACCCAATCGGCCGGTGCACTGCGGCCAGGCCGCTCACGGAAGGGTGTATTGAGGCCACCATCGACCCGGCCCAGCGCATCCGGCGGGGCGCCGGGCAGCGCGGCCAGCACCGGCTTGGCGTCAATCTTGAGCACGCGGCAGACGGTCTGGGCCAATGCCCGGGTGAAGGTGATGTCCAGCAGCGCGTGGTAGCGGCCGGCCTCCAGCGCTTCCAGCTTGGCGGTGGGCACCTTGATGGCGGCGGCCAGCGCGCCGATGTCCAGGCCTTGGGCCTGGCGCGCAGCACGCAGCATGGCGCCACCGGTGTGGGCTGGGTTGGCGGCGGCTGGCGGGTTTTCTGCGGTCGCAGGCCCCGTGTCAGGCAGAGTCGGCATCAGAGGGTCAGTCATCGAGACGGCCACGCGCATACAACGCGGCCTCGGGGGATTGTGGATAGCGTTCCTGCAGCCGGTCGCCCAACTGGCGTGCGTTGCCCGGGCGGCCCAGCTTGTGCTCGATGCGCAGCGCCAGCCACAGGGTCTGGGCGTTGGCGGCAGCCGGCACATCATTGATGCGACCGATGTAGAAACGCGCCCGTTCCAGCTCTTGCCGCTGCACCAGCACCTCGGCCAGATTGATGCCGATGCTGGGGTTGCCGGGCTCCAGCTCATAAGCCCGCATCAGCGCGGCCTCGGCCTCGGGCCACTGCTTGTTGCGGCCAAAACACAGGCCACGGGCCAACTGGGTGCGGGCCACATCGCGGTACTGCGGCAGCGCCAGTGCTGCCGCAAATTGGGCCTGCGCAGTGCCAAAACGATCCCGTTGGCACAAAAACCAGCCCTGGTTGTGCAGCGCGGCGCCGTCTTGCGGGTTGATTTGCAGCGCACGCGCAAAGCTGTCTTCGGCCAGCCGGTCTTCACCCATGGCGCCGTAAATCAGCGCACGCAGGTTATAGGCCTCGCCCAAGGCCGGGTTGACCTGCAGCGCCAGCTTGACCTCGTCCAGCGCGGTTTCCAGCTGGCCACGGCTGAAATAGGCGCTGGCCAACTCCATGCGCACACCGGCACGGCGGTCAGCGTCGGTGCGGTCGGACGCGGTGGTGATGGCGTTGGGTTGGTCGGCCGGCAGTGCACCGGGGCCGCCCGGGCCACCGGCACAGGCGCTGATGGTGATCATGGCAACCAGCAGACACAGCAGCGCCCCAATCCGGCCCCAACCCATGCGCTGCGTCATGGCGAACCCTCGGGTGGTGCGCCAGCAGGCGGTGCAACCACCAGGCGGATGACCGGCCGCGTCAACCGCTGGTCGACGCGGGTGCGGTCTTGCACCTCACCGGCCAATTGGCCGCAGGCGGCGTCAATGTCGTCACCGCGCGTCTTGCGCACGGTTGTCACGATGCCGGCGTCTTGCAACACCTTGGCAAAGGCCAACACCCGGTCGCGTGGCGAGCACAGCAGGCCGGACGCGGGGAACGGGTTGAACGGGATCAGGTTGATCTTGCAGGGTGTGCGCGGCTGCGCGCCTTTGCCCGACACCAGATCGGCCAGCGCACGGGCCTGCTCCGGGCGGTCATTCACGCCATCCAGCATGCAGTACTCAAACGTGATGAAGTCACGCGGCGCGGCGGGCAGATAACTGCGGCAGGCGGCCAACAACTCGGCCAGCGGATATTTGCGGTTCAGCGGCACCAACTGGTCGCGCAGCGCGTCCGTGGGTGCGTGCAGTGACACCGCCAGCGCCACCGGGCAATCGTGCTGCAGCCGCTCGATCATGGGCACCACACCCGAGGTGGACACCGTGACGCGGCGGCGCGACAGGCCGTAGCCATGGTCGTCCAGCATCACGCGCAGCGCGGGCAGCAGCGCGGCGTAGTTTTGCAGCGGCTCGCCCATGCCCATCATCACCACGTTGTCGATGACACGCTCACCAACGCCCAGCTTGAAGCGCTGGCGCAATTGGTGCTCGGCAAACCAGAGCTGGGCCAGGAGCTCCCAGGTGGCCAGGTTGCGCGAAAAGCCCTGGTGGCCTGTTGAGCAAAAGCGGCAGCCCACCGCACAGCCGGCTTGCGACGACACACACAGCGTGCCGCGGTCGGTCTCGGGGATGTAGACGGTTTCCACCGCATCACCGCCGCCCACGTCAAACAGCCACTTGATGGTGCCGTCGGTCGAAACCTGCTCGCTCAGCACCGCCAGCGGCTGCACCACGGCCACCCCGGCCAGCTTGTCGCGCAGCGACTTGGCAAGGTCGGACATGCGGGTGAAATCAGCCTCACCCTTTTGGTGAATCCAGCGGAACAACTGCACCGCGCGGAAACGCTTTTCACCCAGCGCGCCGCACCAGGCGGTGAGCGCGTCGAGGTCAAAGTCCAGCAGGTTGACGGGCGGCCCGCCGTGGTGCAATGCCGGCGGGGTGGCCGGCGCGATGGCCGGCACGATGGCCGGCGCATCCAGCGTGTCGGCCCCGATCACGTCAGGCGGCTGCACAGTGGGGCCGCTTTGCCGGCTCAGCGGCTGTAGACGTTCATGCCGGGGAAGAAGAACGCCACTTCGGCGGCGGCCGTCTCCGGGGCGTCTGAGCCATGCACAGCGTTGGCATCGATCGAGTCAGCGAAATCAGCACGGATGGTGCCTTTTTCGGCCTTTTTCGGGTCGGTGGCGCCCATCAGGTCGCGGTTCTTGGCAATCGCCCCCGCGCCTTCCAGCGCCGTGATCATCACCGGGCCGGAGATCATGAACTTGACCAGGTCATTGAAAAACGGCCGGGCCTTGTGCACGGCGTAAAACGCTTCGGCTTCACCACGCGACAGGTGGGTCATGCGGGCAGCGATGACCTTCAGGCCGGCAGCCTCGAACCGGGCGTAGATCTGGCCGATCACGTTCTTGGCGACGGCGTCGGGCTTGATGATGGACAGGGTGCGTTCGATGGCCATGTTTGGTTCTCCTGAGAGCTTGGGCTGGAAAAGATCAACCGCGCATTCTACTGGCGGCCTGTGTCGGTCCGGGCTGGCGGGCTACGGGCCGCCAGCGGCAGAGTGGCAGCGTGGCTGGGCGGATTCAGCGCCCGCCGCCGCCGCGACGGCCACCGCCACCGCCACCACCGCCACTGCCGCCGCCGTGACCACCACCACCACCACCACCGCGCCGGCCACCACCACCACCGCCGTGACCGCCGCCGCCGTGACCGCCCCCACCGCCCCCAGCACCACCATTGCCCTGGAATTTGCGGACAAACGCATCAGCGCCGATGTAGCCCATCGAGGTTTTCATCGGGTCGGGCTGGCCGCCCGGGCCACCGCCCCCGTCCTTGCGGCTGCCGCCACCACCCATGCCAAAACCACGCGGCTTTTGCACAAAGCGCTTGTCGTAGGTCTGCTCCAGCGGGTTGGGGATGGGGCCGTCTTCGGCAATCTCGCGCCGGGGCGCACGCGCCTCGCGGATGGCACGTTTGTCAAAGGTCTGCATCAGCGGATTGGGGATGGCGGCAAAGTTGACATGGTCCACCTCGCCATCAGCGTCCAACCGGGGCGGCCGCTCGCGCCGCTCGGCCTGGCGGTTGGGTGGCCGCTCACCGGCATTGCCCTGGCCACCCTGCCCGCCCTGCCCGCCCTGCCCGCCCTGGCGCTCAGGCCGATCCGGCCGTGCCGGCCGGTCACGCTCGGCGCGCTGTGGCGGCGGGCCGTTGCGCCGGTTGTTGTTGCTGTTGTTGTTGCTGTTGTTGCCTCGGCCTGCGCCGTGGCCCTGGCCGTCACGCGGCGCGCCGCTGTTGCCGGGTTGGGCGGATGGCTCACGCGGCGGGCGGGCGGCGGCCGGCTGGCCACCACCCGCACCGGCGGCGGCCGGATCGCGCCCACCCGCGGCCAGGCGCCGCACCTCACGCACCTCGGCCTCGTTCAGGTCAACAAACAGGCCACGGCGCAGGCCACGAGGCAGCACCACGCAGCCGTAGCGGATGCGGATCAGCCGGCTCACGCCCAGGCCGACCTTGTCGAACAGCTTGCGCACCTCGCGGTTGCGGCCTTCGGTGATGACCACGCGGTACCAGCGGTTCACGCCCTCGCCACCACCGTCTTCGATGGACTTGAAGCCGGCGCGCTGGCCGTCAATCTCCACCCCGTCGATCAGGCGGGCGCGGGCGTCGTTCTCCAGCGTGCCCAGCACCCGCACCGCGTATTCACGCTCCACGCCAAAACGTGGGTGCATCAGCTGGTTGGCCAATTCACCCGAGTTGGTGAACAGCAACAGGCCTTCGGTGTTGATGTCCAGCCGGCCCACCGATTGCCACTTGCCGTGCGACAGGCGCGGCAGCCGGCGGTAGACGGTGGGGCGGTTTTGTGGGTCGTCGTTGGTGACGATCTCGCCCACCGGCTTGTGGTAGGCAATGATGCGCGGCGGCGGCGGTGCAATGCGCACCTTGATCAGCTTGCCGGCCACCACGATGCGGTCCCCAAACGAGATGCGCTGGCCGGTGTGGGCCGGCTGGCCGTTGACCATCACCTGGCCCTCGGCGATCAGCTCTTCCATGTCACGGCGTGAGCCGATGCCGGCTTGGGCCAGCACCTTGTGCAGCTTGGGCGCGTCGGGTTCGGCGGCCAGCACACGGCGTTCGGGTTCGGTGCTGGTGGCTTCGCCAGTGGGCTCGGCGTCGTAGTCGCCCGACAGCACGGAGGCAAAGGTGTCGGCGGAGTCCAGCGGCGCGGCGCGTGGCACGGCGGCAGCGGGTGCATCACCAGCGTCGTCGTCGTCCTCATCCTCGTCGTCAGCAGCGCGGGCGCCTGCACCGGCGTCAACCGGGGCATCGCCGTCGCGTGCGGCATGGTCGGCGCCACTGCGGCGGCCACGGCGGCGGTTGCGTTTGCGGCGGCGGGTGTCGTCACCGTCGGCAGGGCTGGCGCTGTCGTCCGGCCCGGCGCTGTCGGCGCCGCTGGTGGCGCCGGCTTCAGCATCCGCCGTGCCATCGTGCTCCGTAGCTGCTGCGGTGCCGGCGGCGGCGGCCGGCGCAGTTGGCGCCACCGGTGCGGCCAGCACGGGCAGTGCTGCGCTGTCATCCGGTGCGCTGGTGTCGGCGCCCACGGCTGTGGCAGCGCGCCGGCGCGGCTTGGCGGGTTTGGCGGGCGCGTTGTCTGGCGCGCTGTGTTGCGGGCTGTCTGGCTGGTTGGCTGGCTGGTTGCCTGGCTGGTTGCCTGGCGCCAGGCTGCTGCGCACGCCGGGCGCCGGGTCGGCCGCCGCAGCAGTGGCTGCGCTGGCGCCAACCGGCGTGTCGACAACAGCGACATCCACGCCGGCATCTGCCGCTTTGCGCCGTGTGCGCTTGGGCTTGGCCACCACGTCAGCCTCGGGCACCGCGGTGTCCACGCTGGCGGGCAGCGCCGCCGCAGCGGCGGTTGCAGCCACTGCGGCGCTGGCCGCGCTGGTACGGCTGCGGCGCGGTTTTGGTGCATCCGTGGGTGGCGGGGTGGCGCCTGACGGGTCAGATGGGGTTTGGTCGTGATCTTGCGAGTTCATGCATGCACATCGGGGGTGGAATCGTCGGACGCCGGCGCGGTGGCTGGCGTGGCAGGGCGGGTCGCCGTTGGGGCGTCCGGTTCAGGGAAAGCGGTGGGTTGGGTCAACACAAGGTCTTGGGTGGGTCCGCCGGCATGGGCCGTGGCGGGTGGGTCAGTCAGCGCCGGGGTGGCGCTGGCTTCAGGGCCAGGGCTAGGGCTAGGGCTAGGGCTAGGGTCAGGCTGGGCCGGCGGCAAGGCCAGCGCGGCGGGCTCATCGTCCAGCAGCGACGATTGGCCGGCGCTGCCGGGATCAAACGTGGCGGCGCTGGGCGGGCCGTCCAGCACCGGCAGTTGGTCCAGGCTGGCCAGGCCCAGGTCATCGAGCATCTGGCGCGTGGTGGCATACAGCGCTGGCCGGCCGGGTGCCTCGCGGTAGCCGATGGCTTCGATCCAGCCGCGTTCTTCAAGTTGTTTGACGATGGGGCCGCTGACGGTGACGCCGCGGATGTCTTCAATGTCGCCCCGGGTGACGGGCTGGCGGTAGGCAATGATCGCCAGGGTCTCCATGGTGGCGCGGGAATATCGCGGTGGTTTTTCAGGGTGCAGCCGGTCCAGAAACTCACGCATCTCGGGCCGGCTTTGAAAGCGCCAGCCGGAGGACAAAGCCACCAACTCAACACCGCGTGGTGCCCAGTCGGTGACCAATTCATCCAGCAGGGTGCGCAGCGTGTCCTGGCCCACCTGGTCGTCAAACAAGCTGCGCATCTCGCGCAGCGGCAAAGGCTGCTGGGCGCAGATCAGCGCGGTCTCGAGGACGCGCTTGGCCTCGTGTGTATTCATGAACCTCTGTTCACTGGGCGCTGTTGTTGGTCAACGGCGCGGGGGCATCGCATCAAAGCGGAGTGGGTCGGCGGTTGCCGTCGGTGCTGTCGGGTGCTGTCAAGCAGCACACCGGGTAAACATGGTGGCCGGACGTGTCGCCTGGACGCAGGGTGGTGGCCTTTACCACTGCACCCTGGGTTGCCTGGCGGCAGCTGGCTGCGCGCCTGGTTTGTCCTGCTGTCCGGTCCGAACCGGCTTTTGCTGCCGCTGCGGCGGCTGCTGTGTTGTGGCCGCTGTGTTGTGGCCGCTGTTGTGACTGCTCTTGCTTCGCGAGGGGCGCTGGGTTGAGGGACTGCATCCCGCCGTCAATCAATACCGCACCACCAAACAGAGCGCGATTGTAGCGGTGGAATGGCGGGCGCCGGGCAGCGGTGTGCAATCTGGCCACAGTGCCGGGCCCGGGATGCCGGCAAAGCGTGGCTCAGGCCGGCATCACCTGCGCCCAGGCCGCCGCCAAGTCAGCCGGCAGCGGAGCCTTGAAGACCAGCGCGCGGCCGTCCTCTGGGTGATCAAACGCCAGCTCGGCCGCATGCAGCGCCTGGCGCAGCATGCCCAGCGCCGGCTTGCCACCGTACAGCACGTCACCCACCAGGGCATGGCCGCGCGACGACAAATGCACCCGGATCTGGTGCGTGCGCCCGGTGTGCAGTTTGCAGCGCAGTGCACTGATCTCACCGGTGACGGTCAGCCGTTCCACATCCGTGCGGGCGGCCTTGCCAGTGGCCACCACCGCCATGCGCAGGCGTGAGGCCGGGTCTCGGCCCACCGGCGCATCGATGGCGGCAAAAGCCCACGCCACCCGGCCGTGCGCCAACGCCAGGTAGATGCGGCGCACATCGTGGGCGGCAATGCGGCGCACCAGCGCGGTCATGGCCTGCAGGGTTTTGGCCACCACCATCAGGCCGGTGGTGTCCTTGTCCAGCCGGTGCACGATGCCGGCGCGTGGCAAGGTGGCCGACGCCGGGTGGTGGGCCAGCAAACCGTTCAGCAAAGTGCCTGACCAGTGGCCGGCCGCCGGATGCACCACCAGCCCGGCGGGCTTGTTGACCACCAGCAGGTGGGCGTCCTCGTAGACGATGGCCAGGGCCATGGGCTCAGGGCGAAAGGCCAGGCTCTCGGCGGTGGGCACCAGCGCCAGCCGGATGCGCTGCCCTGACTTGAGCTTGCGCGACGCGGTGTCTTGCACCAGACCGTCAAGCTGAACATGGCCGCGCGTGATGAGCTGCTGCAACCAGCTGCGCGAAAACTCGGGCGCCAAGGCCACCAGCGCCTTGTCCAGCCGTTGGCCGTGCTGCAGACGATGCACTGCGGCTTCCCGCACCTCGACCTCCTGGTCCTCGGGCGAATCCGGCGCATCGGGCGCATCCGGCACATCCGGCCCGTCCAGCGCTCGGAGCG
>JANPOW010000056.1:0-1726 GCA_031428185.1 Betaproteobacteria bacterium
TGAACCGGTCATCTACCGCGACGAGAAGAGCTTGCAACTCATTGCTCACAGTCGTCCGCCGCTGCCGGGCACTATGCCGTTTCGTGTGGAACACAGCCCGACCAAACAGGATTGCGAGTACGTACGCAACGGCACGACCAACCTGTTCGTGGCGGTCGAGCCCAAAGCGGGCCGTCGAATCGTCGAGGTCACAGCGCAGCGGGGCAAGATCGAATTCGTTACTTTCGTCGGTGATCTTCTGACTATTGCCTATGCCAAGGGCCTATGCCAAGGCACGCCGAGTTCACCTGGTTCTGGACAACCTGAACACCCACTTCCGCAAGTCGTTCGACGATGTCATGGGAAAGCGTGCGGCTGCCGAGCTGCTGCGCCGAGTCCAATTCCACTACACGCCCAAGCATGCGCGTTGGCTGAACATGGCGGAGATCGAGATCGGCGTCCTGAGCCGGCAATGCCTGGATTGACGGATCGCCAATCGAGAACTGCTGCAGGCCGAAGTAGACGCCTGGCAACAGGCACGAAACGCCGACCGGCGAACCATCGAATGGAAGTTCACCGGTCAAGATGCCGATCAAAAACTTGGTCGTCAGTATGTTTCGGCACTTGCGTGTTGATGTACTAGAACGCCCGCTCGCGCAGCACCTGCATCAGGTACTGGCCATAGCCGTTTTTCAGCATGGGCTGGGCTTGCGCCTCCAACTGGTCGGCCGTGATCCAGCCACTGCGGTAGGCGATTTCTTCCGGGCACGACACCTTCAGGCCCTGGCGTTTTTCCAGCGTGGCGATGAACTGGCCGGCCTCGAGCAGGCTGTCGTGGGTGCCGGTGTCCAGCCAGGCGTAACCCCGGCCCATGATCTCCACATCCAGCTGGCCTTGCGCCAGGTAGTGGGCGTTGACGCTGGTGATCTCAAGTTCACCACGGGCGCTGGGCTGGATGCTGGCGGCGATGTCGCACACCTGCTGGTCATAAAAATACAGCCCGGTGACGGCGTAATTGCTCTTGGGCACGGCCGGCTTTTCTTCAATGCTGAGCGCGCGCTTGTTGGCATCAAAGGCCACCACGCCATAACGCTCAGGGTCAGTGACATGGTAGGCAAACACGGTGGCGCCAGCGCTGCGGCCATCGGCACGCTGCAGCAGGCCGGCAAAGTCATGGCCGTAAAAAATGTTGTCGCCCAGCACCAGCGCGCTGGGTTGGCCGGCCACAAATTGGCGGCCCAGGATGAAGGCCTGCGCCAGGCCGTCCGGGCTGGGCTGCACGCAGTACTGCAGATTCAGGCCCCAGCGGCTGCCGTCACCCAGCAAGCTCTCAAAGCGCGGTGTGTCCTGCGGCGTGCTGATGACCAGGATGTCGCGGATGCCCGCCAGCATCAAGGTGGCCAGCGGGTAATACACCATGGGCTTGTCGTACACCGGCAGCAGTTGTTTGCTGATGGCCAGGGTGGCCGGGTGCAGCCGTGTGCCGGAGCCACCGGCCAGGATGATGCCTTTGCGTTGCATGCTGCGCTCTCGCTGAGGAGGCCGCTGCAGCGGCCGACGCGACGATTGTCGGGCCTGTGCGTGTCAGCTGGCCCGGCCTGGCGGCGCAGTGTGCCGGCTCAGGGGCCGCGCCGGCCTAGGTCGCCGCGTGGCCCGTCATTGCATGGTGCGGGCTCACCCGGCGCGGCGTAAGAGCGGCGCTCACCGCGCTCACCGCGCTCACGCCCACCACGCGCATGCCGCTCGC
>JANPOW010000057.1:0-3229 GCA_031428185.1 Betaproteobacteria bacterium
GAGCCGCTGCCGTGGCAAGCTGCCGTAGGCCACTGCCGTGGCGCCCGGGTGTGGGCGCCCTGCCGCCAGTGTGTTGCGGGTGGCCAGCGGCGCGCAAGCCAGCAAGAACGCCAGCACGGCAGCCAGCACCGCGGCCAGCACCGCAGCCAGCACACCCGGCACAGCGGCCAGCAGCAGCCCGGTGGGGGCAGGGGCACGGTGGGCCAACAGCACCGTGTTGACGCCCATCAGCACCTGCCGGTTGCCGGCAGCCGGGCCTCTAGGAGCCTGTCGGCCCAGATAACCGGCTGGTGCGCCGTGGACCACGCCTCGTAGCGCGCGCCGTAAACCTCTTCCACCCGGTTGCGCTTGACCTTGAAGGTGGGCGTGATGAAGCCGTTGTCCACCGTCCACGGCTCGGTTACCACGATCAGGCTGTCGAGTTGCTCATGCGGGTCGAGTGTGGCGTTGACGGTTTTGAGGTGCGCGCCCAGCGACGCTTGCAGCACGGCGCGGCCAGCCGCATCACTGGCGCTGCGGATGGCGTCGGCGTTGAGCATCACCACGGCCAGCGGCTGGCCCAGGTTGGCGCCGGTGACACAGCAGGCCTCCACCGCGTTGTGCATCACCAGCTTGTCTTCGATGGGCGCAGGTGCCACGTATTTGCCCTTGCTGGTCTTGAACAAGTCCTTCACCCGGCCGGTGATCTTGAGGTAACCGTCGGCCGAGATCGTGCCCTAGTCGCCGGTGTGCAGCCAGCCGTCGGCGGTGAAGGCCTGCGCCGTGAGCTCGGGCTCCAGGTAGTAGCCCAGCATGTTGCCCTCGCTCTTGATTTGCACCTCGCCATTGGCCGGGTCGGTGCGGCACAACACGCCGTCGTAGGCCGGGCCCACGGTGCCGGGCCGGGGCACACCCGGCAGGGTGGCGTGCGAGACACCGCAGTTCTCGGTCATGCCGTAGGCCTCAACAATGTTCAAGCCCAGCTTGCCGTACCAGACCAGCAGCTCAGGCGGCATGGGTGCGGCGCCGCCGCTGGCAAATTCACACTGGTCCAGGCCCAGCGCGCCGAGGATCTTCTTGCGGATGATGGTGTTCAAGATGGGAATCTTGAGCAGCCGGTTCAGCTTGGCCGGCGGCATCTTGGCCGACACACCCTGCTGGAACTTGACCCACAACCGTGGCACCGAGAAAAACACCGTGGGCCGGGCGCGCTGCAGGTCGTGGGTGAAGGTGTCCAGGCTGTCGGCAAAAAACACCTGCATGCCGGTCTGCAGCAGGCCGTGCTCCACCAGCGCACGCTCGGCCACATGCGACAGCGGCAGGTAGCTCAGCATGCGGGTGCGCTCGTTGAGCATGCTGATGCGCTTCAGGCCGCTGGTGATGGACCAGGCAAAGGTGGCAAAGCTGTGCATCACGCCCTTGGGCGCACCGGTGGTGCCCGAGGTGTACATGATGGTGGCCAGCGCATCGCCGTCGCGCAGCGGGTTGCCGGCCAGCGCTGGGGTGGCGGCGACGACGCTGTCCCAATCCTGTGTGCCGGCCGGCATGTCGGCCATGGGCGGCGCCAGTGGCAGCCGGATGCAGGCCAGGCCGGGGCTGGCGGCCGCAGCAATGGCAGCCTGCACGCCCGGCCGCATGCCGGCCCAGCCGTCCAGTTTGCCGATGAACAGCCAGCGCGCCTGGCTGTGGCTGAGGATCTGGCGGATGGTGTCCGCCGCCAGCGTGGGGTACAGCGGCACCGACACCCCGCCGGCCAGCCAGATCGAGAAATCCGCCATCAGCCACCAGGCGGTGTTTTTGGACAGCAGCGCCACCCGGTCACCGGGCTGCAGGCCTTGCGCCTTGAGGTGGGCGGCAATGCGGCGCGCCTGGTCCATCACCTGGGCCCAGGTGAAGGTGGTTATTGCCCCACCCGCCGCCGCGCCCATCGGTTGGGTAAACACGGTGCGGGCCGGCGCCGTCTGCTCCCAGTGGTAGAGGCGCTGCAGTGCCAGTTTGGACGGATCAACGTTGACGTGGTGCATGGACAAAACCCCTGGGAGGTACGCCTTTCGGCACAGCCAGCCAGCCTAGCGGCGGGCTGGTTGGCTGCCCAGCGGGGTTTCGAGAATCAGCGCCGGTCCTGCACCCTCAATCGGGCGCCTGCGGCCCTGCGCTGCGGCGCGGGCAGGTGACGCGCTGGTGGGCTCAGCGCATGATCAAAAGCGTCTCAGGCAGTCAGCGGCCGCGCGCCTGGGCCTGGTCCAGCTGCTCCACCAAGCGGCGCGCCGCACGCAAGGCCAGAGTGGCGTCCAGGTCGGCTTGCGGCGCAATCTGCGGCACCACGTCGTCAATCGACAGCGGCACCAGCATGATGGCCGCAGCGATGACCGACAGCGCCAGCACCGGGCGCCGCGCCGGCGGGCCCGGCAACTCATGCAGACCCTGGGCGGTGACATGGTGGCGCACGCTGGCCACTGCCGCTGCGCCCACGCCCCAGCTCTCACACAGCGCGGCGCCCAGCGCGTCATGGCTGACGCCGAAGCCGGCATGCTCCAGTTGGCACAGGTCGGCATCGGTGGTGGTGGCGCGCAGCATCGCGGTGTAGTGCGCCGGCGCATGGCGGAACAGCACCGCCTTGCCACACTCCTCAAACAAACCGGCTGTATGTGCGGCCCAGCTGTCCAGCCCCAGCGATTGGGCCAGCCGGCCCATCAGCAGGCTGCGCTGCGCAGCGCGTGCCCAGATCGGCTCCAGCTCGGGCGCGGGCGGAAACGCCGCCCGCAGCCCCATCTCGAAGGCAATGCTGGCCACCTCGCTGCTGCCCAGGTAGGTGATGGCCTGCAGCACGCTCTGCACCCGGCCTTGCAAGCCGTACAGCGACGAGTTGACGGCCTTCAGCACGGCCGACGCCAGTGCCATGTCCGACTCCACCAACTCACCCACGGCCTGCTGGTTGACGTTGTCATCCGCCAGCAGCAAGGACAGCTTGACCAGCGCGTCAGGCTGGGCCGGGATGTCGATGTCGAGGGCGCGCAGTTGCGGGGCAACAGTCATGGTGGCCGCGGCGGCGCTTGCACGCGGCCGGTCAGTGGGGGACAAGGCCACCAGCCTAGGCGGCCTGCCCGCAGCGCAATGGCCCGAGTCGGCCGGCAAAGCCGGTGCTGTTTCACCGTGCTGACTGGCTGCACTGCAGGGCCGCACTGCAGGGCTGCACTGCAGTGCAGCACACCAGGCCTGCAACCCAGCCACAAACACGCTGACGAAAAAA
>JANPOW010000058.1:0-26904 GCA_031428185.1 Betaproteobacteria bacterium
TCAAGATGATCCCCGAAATGACGGTGCTGGAGAACGTGGCACTTGGGGGTTATTTGCGTACCTCGTCCGGCACGGCCAAGGCCATCCTGCGGCTGGACCGGGCCGAAGAACGCAGCCTGTTTGCCGAGGCTGAGGCACAACTGGCGCGCATCGGCATGGCCGACAAACTGCATGAGCTGGCCGGCAATCTGGCACTGGGGCCGCAGCGTTTGATGGAGATTGCCCGCGCCCTCTGCACTGACCCCGCGCTGCTGCTGCTGGACGAGCCCGCCGCCGGCCTGCGCCACAAAGAGAAACAAGCCCTGGCTGATGTGCTGCGCCAGTTGAAGCGCGAGGGCCTTTCCATCCTGCTGGTGGAACACGACATGGACTTTGTGATGGGCCTGACCGACCGCATCGTGGTGATGGAGTTTGGCACCCGGCTGATTGAGGGCACACCACAAGAGGTGCAGGACAGCCCCATCGTGCGTGCCGCTTATCTCGGGACGGAGCACTGATGAAGAATTTGGCCCACCCCCGAAGCGCCTGCGGCGCTGCCCCCTCAAGGGGGCGCCACCAGCGGCCCGGCAAAGCCGGCTCCGCGGTGTCCGCTTGCCCTCGCCTGTGCACTGCCACCGCTGCCCTCAAGACGCCAGGAGTGGAAGCATGACCGCACTGTTGCAGGTGACCGACCTGCACGCCGGTTACGGCCGTGCCGAGGTGCTGACCGGCCTCAACTTCACGCTGGCCAAAGGCCAGGTGGTGACCATCATCGGCCCCAACGGCGCCGGCAAATCCACCACGCTGAATGCGCTGATGGCGGTGCTGCCGTCCAAAGGCCAAGTCATCTTTGATGGCGTTGATCTGGCCGACGTGACGCTGGAAGAGCGCGTGATGCTGGGCATGGCGCTGGTGCCTGAGAAGCGTGAGCTGTTTGCCAGCATGCCGGTGGAGGACAACCTGATCCTGGGTGGCTACCGCGCGATGAAATTGCGCGTGCCCAACTGGCGCCATGAGATGGATCGCGTTTATGCCCTGTTCCCGCGCCTGAAGGAGCGGCGCTTGCAACTGGCCGGCACCTTGTCGGGCGGTGAGCGGCAGATGCTGGCGGTGGGCCGGGCGCTGATGTCTGGTCCGAAATTGCTGATGCTGGATGAGCCCAGCCTGGGCCTGGCACCACTGATCGTGCGCGAGATTTTCCGCATCATCGTGCAACTGCGGCAGCAGGGCACCTCGATCCTGCTGATCGAGCAGAACGCCCGCGCCGCGCTGGAGGTGGCTGACGAAGGCCATGTGCTGGAGACGGGTGCCATCGTGCTGCACGGCCCGGCGGCCGACCTGGCAGTAGACCCACGCGTGATCGAAACCTACCTGGGTGCGGCGCGCAAGGCGTCTTGAGCCCAGCCGCGAGACACACCCGATGACATGGACTTGTCAGGCCCCGCTGGCCGACATGCTGCAGCTGATGACCCGGGTGCGGTTGATCGGTGAGCCCAACCGCGGCCTGGCGGCGATGTTCTTGATGATGAACGCGGCCCGGCTGCATGTGGGCCTGCAGGGTGTGGGCCACCTGGAGGCGGCCACCCAAAACGCTTGGCGTTATGCGCAAGAGCGCTTGCAGATGCGTGCGGCGGTTCGTCCGACGATTCACACCGCAGGCGCTGTGTCCAACAACACAACCAGCCCAGACCCCATCGCCTGGCACCCGGCCATGCGCCGCGTCCTGTGGACACTGCAAGCCCGCACCGACGCTTGCCGCCTGCTGGCCTACTCGACGGCGCTGCTGCTGGACGAGCACGACCACCACCCCGATACCGCCCGCCGCGCTGCCGCCGGTGGCCATGTGGCCTTGCTCACGCCAGTGGCCAAAGCGCTGTTCACCGACCTGGGCCACCGCAGTGCCGACGAAGCGCTGCAGGTGTGGGGCGGTGACGGTTATGTGCATGACTTCGGTATCGAGCAAACCGTGCGCGACAGCCGCATTGCGATGATTGACGAGGGCACAAACAAGATTCAGGCCATTGACCAAGTGCAGCGCAAGCTGCTGGACGATGGTGGTGCCCGCAGCAACGCGCTGCAGGCTGCGTTGGCTGCGGAGGTGGCGCTGTGCCGCGCGGTTGTTGGCCCTGTCGTGCAAACACAACTGACCCAAACCGAAGCCCCGCTGCCGGGCGGCCGCAATGCCAGCCAGTGGCTGCAATCGGCACGCTTGGGCCTGGACTGGCTGTTGCCCCAGGCCCAGGTGTTTTGGTTGCGGGCTGGCCAAGCTGGTGCTGCATTGCCTTGGCTGGCGGCATGACATGGCGCGCTGACATGGCGCAAGACCGGCCCGGCAACACACCGCCCCAAGCGGCCGAGCGGATGGATGACCGTGCGCCAGAGGCTGCCAGCAACTCGGCGGCCAACCTGGCCAGCCTGCAATTGGGCCCATTGCGCAACCTGCTGGGCTACCACCTCGCCCAGGCCTCAGTCACCACCTTTGCGCTGTTTGATACCCATGTGGGCAAGCCGTATGGCCTGCGCAAGGTGGAGTATTTACTGCTGATGCTGGTGCTGGCCAACGGGCCGCTGTCGCCAAAGCGTTTGGCGCAGGCACTGGCCTTGTCGGCCCCCAATCTGACCCTGCTGCTGGACCGGCTGCAAGCACGGGGCCTGCTGCTGCGTCAGCGCAGCCTGGTGGACAGGCGCTCGCAAAACGTGGTGCTGACGGACGAAGGCCACCGCATCGCCCAGGCCAGCGCGGCAGCGGCGCTGCCGATGGAGCAGGCGCTGTCTGAGCGCCTCAGCCCGGCCGAGCACGCCATGCTGGTGGAGTTGCTGCGCAAGGTGGCCGGGCGCTGAACTGGGGTTGCAGCGGATGGTGTTGGGCCTGGGTCCCTCTATGATCGACCGCTCGGTCGGTTATTCATCCAGGAGACATCGCATGACCATCACACACCGCCTGCGGGCCGCAGCGTTTGGCGCCTTGCTGGCCACCACCCTCAGCGCCCAGGCCGACATCACCATCGGTGTCACCCTGTCGGCCACCGGCCCTGCGGCCTCACTCGGCATCCCCGAGAAAAACACGATTGAGCTGATGCCACGCAGCATGGCCGGCCACAAGGTCAACTACATCGTGCTGGACGACGCGTCTGACACCACGGCTGCGGTGGCCAACGCGCGCCGGCTGATCACCGAAAGCAAGGTGGACGTGATCATCGGGTCCACCACCACGCCCAATTCACTGGCCATGCTGGATGTGGTGTCCGAGAGCCAGACGCCGATGGTGTCGCTGGCCGCGTCCAGCCGGGTAGTTGAGCCGATGGACGGCAAGCGCCGCTGGGTCTTCAAGACGCCGCAAAACGACATCATGATGGCGCTGGCGATTGCCCAGCACATGGCCGCAGCCGGCATCAAGACGGTGGCCTTCATCGGCTTTGCAGATGCGTACGGCGAGGGTTGGGCGCAAGAGTTTGGCAAGGCCGCCGGCATCAAGGGCATCAGCGTGGTGGCCAGTGAGCGCTTCAACCGCAGCGATGCGTCGGTGACCGGCCAAATCCTCAAGCTGCAGGCGGCCAACGCGCAGGCAGTGCTGATTGCCGGCTCAGGCACGCCCGCCGCATTGCCGCAGCGCACGCTCAAAGAGCGCGGTTACAAAGGCGCCATCTACCAGACCCACGGCGTGGCCAACAACGATTTCCTGCGCGTGGTGGGCGCGGACGGTGAGGGCACTTTTTTGCCCGCCGGCCCGGTGCTGGTGGCCGCACAACTGCCGGCCAGCGATGCATCCCGCAAGGCCGGGCTGGACTACGCCGCCCTCTACGAGGCCAAGTTTGGCAAAGGCACGGTGTCCACCTTTGGCGCCCATGCCTGGGACGCCGGGCTGGTGATCCAGGCGGCAGCCATCACGGCGGCCAAGACCGCGCAGCCTGGCACGCCGGAGTTCCGCGCCGCACTGCGCAACGCGCTGGAGGCCACGCGGGAGGTGGTGGGCACCCACGGCACCTTCAACATGTCGGCCAATGACCACAACGGGCTGGACCAGCGCGCCCGGGTGATGGTCAAGATCGAGAAGGGCGGCTGGGTTTACCAGAAGTGATGCAACACGGGGCCGCTCACCACGGCCCGCGCCCCATGCCCAGCACCCGCCGGTACCAGGTGTGGAAGTGCTGCATGCCGTCTTCCATCGGGCTTTGGTAGGGCCCGGCCTCGTCGTCACCACGCTCCATCAGCGCCTTGCGGCCGGCGTCCATGCGCAGCGCGATCTCGTCGTCCTCGGCACAGGTTTCCAGGTAGGCGGCTTGCTCGGCCTCGATGAACTCACGCTCGAAGGCAGCGATCTCTTCGGGGTAATAAAACTCCACCACGTTGACGGTTTTTTGCGGGCCCTTGGGGTACAGCGTGCTGACCACCAGCACGTGCGGGTACCACTCGACCATGATGTTGGGGTAGTAGGTCAGCCAGATCGCGCCCTGCTTGGGCAGCACCCCGCCGTTCAGCGCCAGCACCGCGTCATGCCAGCGCTGGTAGGCCGGTGAACCAGCGCGCTGCAGCGCGTTGTTGATGCCCACGGTCTGCACCGAGTGGTGGGGGCTGAACTCCCACTGCAAGTCATCACAGGTCACAAACCCACCCAGGCCGGGGTGGAATGGGCCGACGTGGTAGTCCTCCAGATACACCTCGATGAAGGTCTTCCAGTTGTAGTCGCACTCATGCACATGCACTTTGTCCAGCACATAGCCGCTGAAGTCGAGGTCGGCGCGTGGCCCCACCTGGCCCAGCTCGGCTGCAATGTCGCGGCCGTTGTCCTCAAACACCATGCCGTGCCAACTGCGGGTGGGGTAGTTGGCCAGGTGCAGGCAGGGGTCAGCTTTGAAGTGCGGTGCACCCAGTAACTGACCTTTCAAATCGTAAGTCCAGCGGTGCAGCGGGCAGACGACCTGGCGACCGGTATTGCCGCGGCCGCGCAGCATCAACGCCTGGCGGTGGCGGCACACGTTGGACACCAGTTGCACACCGTCAGCTGTGCGCACCAGCGCACGGCCTTCGCCTTCTTGCGGCAGCGCGTAGTAGTCGCCCAGCTCGGGCACTGCCAACGCATGCCCCAAATAGCGCGGCCCATGCTGGAAGATCAGCTCCATCTCGCGACGGAACAGATCCTCTGAAAAATAAGTGGTGACGGAGAGTTGCGGGCGGGCCGAGCCATCGCCAGGATGGTTGCGCGCAAGAGCTTCGAGACGGACGCTCAGGTTCGACATGATCCCCGGGATCTCCAACAAGGATGTCTTGAACCCCCACCCGGTGGCCCCGCGGATGGGCATGATCAATGGTGATGAAAACGGCCACCCGAGGGCAGCCGCAGTCCGAATTGTAGTCGTCGCTTGTCGCTGCCCCGCCACAGGCGGCGACTAACATTGGCGGTTCTTTGCCAACCGTGTGGCTGTTGCCCAAGCGTGCCCATGCCCTCTCCATTGCCGCCGACTGTCTTGCCCGCCCGCTACGAGGACGCCTTGGCCGAGCTGGATCGCCTGGTCCAGGCGATGGAAGGTGGGGCCATGCCGCTGGATGAGTTGCTGGGCAGCTACCGCCGAGGTGCCGAGTTGCTGGCCTTGTGCCGCGACCGCCTGCAGGCTGTAGAGGGCCAGGTCAAGGTACTGGAGGACGGCCAACTCAAGGACTGGGTGGCGCCATGAGCCAAGCCATGGGCAACCCTGCGTTTGAACAGTGGGTGCGTGATGCACTGAGCCAGGTTGAGCAAGCACTGTCGCTGTGGGTGCCGGCCGATGCGCCCGCCGGCCTGGGCCTGGCCATGCGCTACGGCGTGCTGGACGGTGGCAAGCGGCTGCGGCCCTTGCTGGTGCGCGCCGCCTGCGAGGCGGTGGCTGGCCATGCCGAAGCCGCGCTGCGTGCGGCGGTGGCGGTCGAGCTGATCCACGCTTACTCACTGGTGCATGACGACATGCCCTGCATGGACAACGATGTGCTGCGCCGCGGCAAGCCCACCGTGCATGTGCAGTTTGGTGAGGCCGTGGCCATGCTGGCCGGTGACGCGATGCAGGCCTTGGCCTTTGAGGTGCTGACACCTTGCGCCGATGCCACGCTGGCCCAGGGTGGCGCCAGCCCGGTGCCGGCTGAGTTGCAAGCGCGCTTGTGCGGCCTGCTGGCCCGCGCCGCCGGCCATGCCGGCATGGCCGGCGGCCAGGCCATTGACCTGGCCAGCATTGGCAAGCCGCTGGACGAAGCCTGCCTGCGCGACATGCACCGCCGCAAGACCGGTGCGCTGCTGCAAGCCAGTGTGCTGATGGGTGCGGCCACCGGCGCTTGCAGCCCGGCGGCCTGGGCCGCGCTGGGTGATTTTGGCGCTGCGCTGGGCCTGGCGTTTCAGGTGGTGGATGACATTCTGGACGTGACCCAGGCCTCATCCACGCTTGGCAAAACCGCCGGCAAAGACCTGGACGCCAACAAGCCCACCTACGTCACCGTGCTGGGCCTGCGTGAGGCGCGCCGCCAGGCAAACGACTTGCATGCACAGGCACTGGGCGCCCTGGCCCGCAGCGGCCTAGCCGATGTGGCGCACCTGCGCTTGTTGGCCGACATGGTGGTCGACCGCGAAAGCTAGACGAGAAACACTGCAATGCCCTCATCCCTGCTGGACACCCTCAACTCACCCGCTGACCTGCGCCGCCTGTCGCGCAGCGAACTGGGCCGCCTGGCCGCTGAGCTGCGCAACTTTGTGCTCAACACTGTCAGCAAGACCGGCGGCCATCTGTCGTCCAACCTGGGCACGGTGGAGCTGACGGTGGCGCTGCACTATGTGTTCAACACCCCGCACGACCGCATCGTGTGGGACGTGGGCCACCAGACCTACCCGCACAAAATCCTCACTGGCCGGCGTGAGCAGATGGGCACGCTCAAGCAGTTGGGTGGCATCAGCGGCTTTCCGCGCCGCGCCGAGAGTGGCTACGACAGCTTTGGCACAGGCCACTCGTCCACCTCGATCTCGGCCGCGCTGGGCATGGCGCACGCCGCCAAGATCAAGGGTGAACACCGGCGCGCGGTGGCGGTGATCGGCGACGGCGCGCTCACCGGCGGCATGGCGTTTGAAGCGCTCAACCACGGTGGTGCGCCACACGGCGTGGGGCCGGCCGATGTGCTGGTGATCCTGAACGACAACGACATGTCGATCAGCCCGCCGGTGGGTGCACTCAACAAACACCTGACGCGGCTGATGAGCGGCAACTTCTACACCGCCGCGCGTGAGGGCGCCAAGAGTGTGCTCAAGAACACCCCGCTGTATGAATTTGCGCGCCGCTTCGAGGAGCACACCAAAGGCATGGTGGTGCCCGGCACCATCTTTGAGGAGCTGGGCTTCACCTACGTCGGCCCGATCGACGGCCATGACCTGGACGCGCTGATCCCCACGCTGGAAAACCTGCGCGACAAAAAAGGCCCGCAATTCCTGCATGTGGTCACCAAAAAAGGATATGGCTACAAGCTGGCCGAGGCCGACCCGATCAACTACCACGGCCCGTCCAAGTTTGACCCGGCGGTGGGCCTGCAAAGCCCGGCCACCCAGCCCAAGACCACCTTCACCCAGGTGTTTGGCAACTGGCTGTGTGACATGGCCGCGGCAGATGAGCGTTTGGTGGGCATCACCCCGGCCATGCGTGAGGGCTCAGGCATGGGTGAGTTTGAGCGCCGGTTCCCGCGCCGCTACCACGACGTGGGCATTGCCGAGCAGCACGCCGTCACCTTTGCCGCCGGCCTGGCCTGTGAGGGTTTGAAGCCGGTGCTGGCGATCTACTCCACCTTTTTGCAGCGCGGTTACGACCAGTTGATCCACGACGTGGCGCTGCAAAACCTGCCGGTGGTGTTTGCACTCGACCGGGCGGGTTTGGTGGGTGCGGACGGCGCCACCCACGCCGGTGCTTATGACATCGCCTTCCTGCGCTGCATCCCCAACATGAGCGTGCTCACGCCGTCGGACGAAGACGAATGCCGCAAGGCCTTGACCACGGCATTCCGCCAAAATCACCCGGTGGCGGTGCGTTACCCACGCGGTGCTGGCGTGGGCAAACCCATCGAGCAGGCGTTGACCGAGTTGCCCTGGGGCAAGGGTGAGTTGCGCCGCACGTCCACACTGGCGGCGGGCCAGGGCCGGCGCATTGCCATCCTGGCCTTTGGCACCCTGCTGCACCCGGCGCTGGCAGCGGCCGACAAGCTGGATGCCACGGTGGCCAACATGCGCTTTGCCAAGCCACTGGACACCGCGCTGGTGCATGAGCTGGCGCGCAGCCACGACGCGCTGGTGACATTGGAAGAGGGCGCCATCATGGGCGGCGCCGGCAGTGGGGTGGGTGAATGCCTGGCGGCCGCCGGCATCAACGTGCCGCTGTTGCACTTGGGCCTGCCGGATGAATTCATCGAACACGGTGATGTGGCCAAGCTGCTGGCTGGCATCGGGCTGGACGCCGCCGGCATCGAGGCCGCAGTGCGCAAACGCTTTGGCAGCCACCTGTCGCTGGTCAAACCCGCCGTCAACGATTGAGCGCCGGCAGCTTGATCGCCCAGCCATGACCGCCGCAACCGGCTTCAGCCCTGGCAGCGTGCATGACGGCCTGGCCACGCGCAGGGCTGACGCCGGCCTGCTGTCGCTGGCGCTGATGGACGCCCGCAACCGCACCCTGGGCTGGCTGGCGGCGTTTGAGGGCCTGCATCCGGGCCAGGCGCTGGACGGCTTTAATCCGCCATGGTGGCTGGCCGGGCAGGCAGGCTGGTTTCAAGAGCACTGGATCGCCCGCCATGTGCAGCGCGGCCGGGGTGCGGCGGCTGACCCATCCGGCCTGCGGCTGGCGTCACTTGAGCCACGCGCGGACGCCTGGTTTTCACCCCTGCACAGCAATACGGCGCAGCGCTGGCAGCAGGCCGCCCCACAAGCTGACGAATTGCGCGCCTACCTGGCCAACACGCTGGACACCACACTCGACCTGCTGGACAAAGCCGGCAGCGATGACGCCGCGCTGTACTTCTACCGCCTGGCGCTGCTGCACGAAGACCGCCTGGCTGAAGGCCTGGCGGTGCTGGCGCAGGCGCTGCACCTGGCGCCCGAGCGCCACGCGCACCTGGCCCAGCGTGGCCTGTGGGCGGCACTGCCCAGCCGGGGCCGGCGTGATGCCATCAGCCTGCATGCCCAGACCGTGCTGCTGGGCAGCGCACCGGGTGGCTGTGTGCCCGACGCCGAGCAATGGGCGCACCCGGTTGCCGTGCCGGCCTTCGAGATCGACGCCCAACCGGTGACCTGGGCGCAGTACGCCGAGTTTGTGGACGACGGTGGTTATGACGATCGCCATTGGTGGACCGAGACCGGCTGGGCCTACTTGCAAGCCACGGCCAAGCGCGCACCGCGTGACGTGGAACAGGTGGCCGGTGGTGTGCTGGCGCTGCGCCAGGGCCGGCTGCAGCGTTTGCCGCTGGCCCAGCCGGTGTTGCATGTCAGCGCGCACGAGGCGGCGGCCTGGTGCCGCTGGGCCGGGCGCCGGCTGCCGTCTGAGGCCGAATGGCTGGCCGCTGCCACCAGCGCCAGTGCACGCGGTTTTGCCTGGGGTGAGGTGCTGGAGTGGGTGGCCGGTGTGGCCCGGCCTTACCCGGGTGGCCAGACCGGGCCGGCGGCGCTGGATGCCTTGCCGGGTGCCAGCAACCCAGCCAGCAACCCAGCCAGCAACCCAGCCAGCAGCGCAGCCAGCAGTGCAGCCACGCCCACACCAGCCGCAACGTGGCGGGTGTTGCGCGGGGCGACGGTGTGCGGCGCGGCCCGGTTGCGCCACCTGCAGGCCCGCCGCTTTGCGCCAGCGGACAGCGACGCGCTGTTTGTCGGCTTCCGCAGTTGCGCTGCATAAACCGCCGCCGCGCAGGCCTCCCGATTTTGCCCGCGCCTGCTTCTCGACCAGGCCCTCACGCACTGCGCACTGCCAGCCGCACCAGCGACGCAACACCGCTGACCCCCAGCTTGGCCATGCTGCGGCTGCGGTAGGGGGCCAGCGTTTTGGGCGACAGGGGCAACTGGGTGCCGATGGTCACACTGCTCAGGCCGTTGACCACCATCGTGACGATCTGCCGCTCGCGCGGCCACAGGATGGCAATAGGGTCGGCCGCCGCGTCGCCCGACAGGGCTTGCAGCGCCAAGGCGGCCACTTGCGGGCCAAAAAAGCGCCGGCCGGCGGCCGCCGCGTCAATGGCCTGCAGCAACTGCGCGGCGCCGGCGTGTTTGAGCACATCACCAGAGGCGCCCAAGCGCACAGCCTCAGCCACATGGCGGGGTTGGGCCGACGTGCTCAGCACCAGCCCCCCGCACTGACAAGCCGCGCCGCCGCAGCGCTTGCAAGAGCTCAAAGCCCGAGCGCTCGCCCAGCCCCAGGTCCCGCAACATCACCTGGGCCTGCAACTGTTGGGCTTCGACCACGGCCTGGGTCGGATCGCTGCAGCCACCAACCAGCTGATGACCTGCGGATTCAAGCAGTGCGTGCAAGCCATCGCGCAGCAGCAGGTCATCGACCAAATAAACCCTGGTCAGGTGCAGCAGCCCGGCGTGGTGTGCCCAACTGCAAGCGGAAGCTGTTTTTTCTCATGGTTTCTCGTCTTGTCGCTGGGCTGGGCGATAGCAAATACCCGGCGCATTGATCCTATTTGCAGCACGCCACGGGAAAACGCGGGCTTGGAAGCCGCCGCCGTAAACGGTCTGATGCACCGCCGTCCAATTGCGGGCGGAATGACCTTGGCCGGCACCTGCGGCCATCCCCTTGTGCTTGTTTGCCGCCAATCGCCCATGAAACGTGTCCCCTGTTTTCCCGTCCCACTGCCATTGGCACTGGCCTGCTGCCTGGCCTGGCCTGTGTCGGCGGTGCTGGCGCAGCCGCAAGACGGCATGCCCGACGTGGTGGTCACCGGGTCGACACGGGCACTGCGGGTGCTGGAGGCGCCGTTTGCCATCACCGCGATTGACGCCAGCGCATTGCGTGATGCCGGGGCGATGGTCAATTTGTCCGAGGTGATGGCCCGCGTGCCTGGCCTGGTGGTCAACAACCGCAACAACTACGCACAAGACCTGCAGATCAGCGCCCGCGGCTTTGGCGCGCGGGCGGCGTTTGGCGTGCGTGGCCTGCGCTTGTACGCTGACGGCATCCCCGCCACCATGCCCGACGGCCAAGGCCAGGTGGCGCACTTTGATCTGGCCGGCGCACAGCGCATCGAGGTGTTGCGTGGGCCGTTCTCGGTGCTGTACGGCAACAGCTCGGGTGGTGTGATTGCGCTGTTCACGGCCCCGGTCAAGCAGGCCCAGACCGAGGTCTCGCTAGATTTGGGCAGCTTTGGTTTGCGCCAGGGGCGGGTGGCCGTGGCGGCGCCGCTGGGGGCCGGGTTTGATCTGCGGGCAAGTTATGCCGACCTGAACGTGGACGGCTTCCGGCCGCAGAGCGCGGCACACCGCACGCTGGGCAATCTGCGCCTGGGCTGGCAGGGCGCCGCCGACACGGTGACCGTGCAGTTGTCTGACCACAACCAGCGGGCACAAGACCCGCTGGGCCTGACAGCGGCGCAGTTTGCCGCCAACCCGCGCCAGACCACACCTGAGGCCACCAGCTTCAACACGCGCAAAACCATCCGCCAGACCCAGCTGGGCGTCAACTGGAAACACCAGTTTGGTGACGCTGCGGCGCTGCGTGAAAGCTCACTCACCGCCTACGCCGGGTCACGTGGCGTGACACAGTGGCAGTCCATCACCGTGGGCGCGCAAGTCAATGCCAAGAGTGGTGGAGGGGTGGTGGACTTTGACCGCGCCTACAGCGGTGTCGAGGGCAAGCTGACCTGGCGTCTGGGCCAGACTGACGTGGTGGCCGGCATCAGCTTGGAGACGCTGGAGGATGATCGGCAGGGCTACGAGAATTTCCAGGGCACCAGCGCCGCGCCCACCCAGTTTGGCACCACCGGCAAGCTGCGCCGCAACGAGACCAACCGCGCCACCACCAGCGACGCGTTTGTGCAAGCCCGCACGCCGCTGGCGGCTGATTGGGACCTGACCGGCGGTGTGCGTGGCGGCCGGGTGGCGCTGCGCACCCAAGACCGATTTCCGCAGCCGTTCACCGTGGCCAATCCAGACGACTCCGGCAACCTGAGCTACCACTACGTCAACCCGGTGCTGGGGCTGCGCTGGGCGCCGGCACCGGACTGGGCGCTGCATGCCAGCGCGGCGCGTGGGTTCGAATCACCCACCTTGGGTGAGCTGGCCTACAGCACGGCCGCGGCGGGTGGCTTCAACAGCACATTGAAAGGCCAGACCAGCCACCAATACGAGCTGGGTGCCAAGTGGCGTGCTGCGGCGCTGGAGCTGGACGCAGCCGTCTTCAGCGCTGCGACCAGCAATGAGATCGGTGTGCTGTCCAACACCGGTGGCCGGTCCATCTACCAAAACGTGGGCCGCACCCAGCGCTGGGGCGCTGAGCTGGCCGGCCTGTGGCGTGCCAGCCCGGGGCTGCGCCTGCAGGCCGCACTGTCGGTGCTGCATGCGGCGTATGACGACAGCTTCCAGACCTGCGCCGCCGCCGCCTGCCCGTCAGTCAGCGTGCCCAAGGTGACGGTGAACGCCGGCAACCGCATCGCCGGCACCCAAAAGGCCAGCGGCTGGGCCGAGGCCGCCTGGCGGCCAGGCGCGCTGCTGGGCGGTTTGCCGGGTGAGTTGGCGCTGGAGTGGCGCGCCGTGGCCCGCACCGCAGCCAACGACACCAATACAGCGGTGGCCTCTGGTTACGCACTGGCCAATCTGCGCTGGTCGGGCAGTGTGCCGCTGGGCGCGCAGGACTCGATTGAAGTGCTGGCCCGCATCGACAACCTGTTTGACCGTGCCTACGCCGGCAGTGTCATCGTCAATGACGGCAACCAGCGCTTCTACGAGCCCGGCGCCGCACGCAGCGGGCTGCTGTCGCTGCGCTGGCAGCACCGCTACTGATCAGCCCCGGGACATGGCGTTGACATTGCCGCCCCTCCGGGGCCAAGCAGGGTGGCAAAACCACATGGGCTTGAGTGCCGCGTGGTGACGCTGCCGTCAACCCTGCGGACGTCCCTGCGGACGTCCCTGCGGACGTCTCTGCGGACGTCTCTGCGGCTGACCCACCGGCGCCGCCTGCTGCAAGCCGCGCTGGGCGGCGCAGCGGTGGCCTGCTTGCCTGGCAGTGTCTGGGCGGCCGATGCAGCCGACCCGTTTGACGGCGACCCGTTCAAATCCTTCCAGTGGCCCGAGCTGAAAAAAGAGTTTCTGGGCGCAGCGGCCCGCACCCAGTTTGATGCCCGCGTGCGGGTGCAGGGGCCGGCCTTTGCTGAAGACCCGATGAACGTGCCCATCACCGTGTCGGCGGATCTGCCCGGCGTGCAGCGGCTGATGGTGCTGGTGGACCGCAACCCGATCCGCAAGGTGCTGGAGTTGCAGCCCTTGCTGGCCCTGCCGTCCATCAGCTTGCGCTTCAAGCTGGAGCAGGCCTCACCGGTGCGGGCCCTGGCGCTCACCGCCGATGGGGTCTGGCACGTGGGTGGCACGCTGGTCGATTCGGCCGGTGGTGGTTGCACCGTGCCGGGTGGCGCTCGCACGGATGGCAGCTGGACCCAGACCCTGGGCCAGGTCAGCGGCCGCATCTACAGCTCGGCCGCACCGGGCGCGGAGCGGCCGGGTGATGCGTCGGCACGCTTGCGGGTGCGCATCATGCATCCGATGGACACCGGGCTGGTGAGCGGCATCCCGGCGTTTTTTGTCAGCCGGCTGGCGGTGCGTGACGGCCAGGATCGCGAGCTGCTGCGCATCCAGACCTTCGAGCCGGTCAGCGAAAACCCGGTGTTCTCGTTTGACTTTGCGCAGCCACCACCCGGGCCCTTGCGCATCACCGGCGTGGACAACAACGGCAACCGCATCAACAGCCGGATAGATGGCCCACCCCCGTAGCGCCTTCGGCGCTCCCCCTCAAGGGGGCGCCGCCAGCGGCCCGGCAAAGCCGGTTCCGCGGCGTCCGCTTGGCTGGCCTGCCTCTTCGCAGTTGCTGGTGCTGGCAGCATTGCAGTTGCCGGTGGGCTTGGTGGCGCAAAGCCCACCGCCGGTGGTCAATCTGGCCAAGCTGGACTACGGCCTGAAGGCACGTGCGCTGGCCGACGGCGTGTATGTGGTCGAAGGCGCGGTGGATGATTTTGCGGTGGCCAACGGCTGCAACATCATCAACACCGGCTTCATCACCACGGGCGCCGGGGTGCTGGTGATCAATACCGGGGTCAGCCGGCGCTACGGTGAACAACTGCGTGCACTGATCAAGCGCACCACGGCCGAGCCGGTGCTGCAGGTCATCCATCTCAACCTGCATCCAGACTACTTCTTGGGCAACCAGGCGTTTGCCGATGTGCCCATCCTGGCCACCACCACCACCCGGGCCGGCATGGCGCGTGAGGCCAAGGCCTACGAGGACAACCTGTACCGCCTGTGCGGCGCCTGGATGAAAGGCACCGAGGCCAAACTGCCCACCCAAAGCATTGGCCCCGGGCCGCTGCGAATCGGCCAACGCGAGTTTGAATTGCGCGAGTGGCGTGGCCACACCGACAGTGACCTGGTGCTGGTGGACAAAACCAGCGGCGTGGCCTTTGTCGGCGGCCTGGTATTTGCCGACCGGGTGCCCACCACGCCCCATGCCGACCCACGCGCCTGGCTGCGCAGCCTGGACGCGATGGTGGCCGCGCCCAGCAGCAGTGGGGCGTCGGCTGCCGGTGGCCTGACGCTGGCCACCGTGGTGCCCAGCCACGGGCCGGTGCATGACGGCCAGCGCGGCCTGCAGCAAACCCGGGCCTACCTGCAGTGGCTGGACAGCAGCTTTGCGCGCTGGGCCGGGCAGGGCTGGGAGATGAACGAGGTGTTGCGCGCAACGCCACCCGAGCCCTTTGCCCGCTGGGCCGCCTGGCCGGCGGAATACACGCGCAATGTGGCCCACCTGTATCCACGTTATGAGCGTGCAGCACTGCAACGCAGCAAACCGCCATGAGCACCCGTGCCGCGGCCTATTGCAGGCGCCCCAGCACCGCTGTGCAAGGCTGGAGCAGTGCGCACCGGGCTTACCCTGGATTCAAAGCCCTTGCGTTGCGCAAGGTCGATGGCACGCTTTGTGCCGTAAATATGCCCTGAAACCCCGGGCTGTGTCACCCGGTGTGACAACCCGACCCCTGGAGGAGACCCCTTGAAACTGAAACTCTTGACCCTGCTTGTCACTTTAAGCTGCGCCGCGCTGGGCGCCCACGCGGTCGTCACTGACCAGATGATCGAGAACGACGCCAAGTCCACCGGCGACGTTTTGAGCTGGGGCATTGGCACCCAGGGCCAGCGCTACTCACCGCTCAAGCAGATCAATGACAAGAATGTCGCCAAGCTGCTGCCGGTGTGGTCGTTCTCGTTTGGTGGCGAGAAGCAGCGCGGGCAAGAAAGCCAGCCCGTCATCCACAACGGCAAGATGTTTGTCACCTCGTCGTACTCGCGCATTTTCGCGCTGGACGCCAAGACCGGCAACAAGCTGTGGAAGTACGAGCACCGCCTGCCCGACGGCATCATGCCGTGCTGCGACGTGGTGAACCGCGGCGCTGCGCTGTACGACAACCTGGTGATCTTCGCCACGCTGGACGCGCAACTGGTGGCGCTCAACCAGGACACCGGCGAGGTGGTCTGGAAAGAAAAGATCGACGACTACGCCGCCGGTTATTCGGCCACCGCGGCGCCCATCATCGCCAACGGTCTGCTGCTGACGGGCGTGTCGGGTGGTGAGTTTGGTGTGGTGGGCCGGGTCGAGGCGCGTGACGCCAAGACCGGCAGGATGGTCTGGAGCCGCCCCACGGTGGAAGGCCACATGGGCTACAAGTACGACAAGGACGGCAGCAAGACCGAGATCGGCATCTCGGGTACCACCGGCAAGACCTGGCCGGGTGACCTGTACAAAACCGGCGGCGCAGCCACCTGGCTGGGCGGCACCTACAACGCCAAGACCGGCCTGGCCTACTTTGGCACCGGCAACCCGTCACCCTGGAACAGCCATCTGCGCAAGGGCGACAACCTGTTCTCGTGCTCCACCGTGGCCATCGACGTGAAGACCGGCCAGATCGTCTGGCACTACCAGGGCACACCCAACGACGGCTGGGACTTTGACGGCGTCAATGAGTTCATCACCTACGACGACGGCGCCAACATCCTGGGTGGCAAGGCTGACCGCAACGGTTTCTTTTATGTGAACGACGCCAAGACCGGCAAGCTGTTGAACGCATTCCCATTCGTCAAGAAGATCACCTGGGCCACCGGGATCGACCTGAAAACCGGCCGGCCCAACTTTGTGCCCGAGAACCGCCCGGGTGACCCCACCGCTGCGGCTGACGGCAAAAAGGGCAACTCGATCTTCTCGGCACCCAGCTTTTTGGGTGGCAAGAACCAGATGCCGATGGCTTATTCACCCGACACCAAGCTGTTCTACGTGCCGGCCAACGAGTGGGGCATGGAAATCTGGAACGAACCCGTCACCTACAAAAAGGGTGCGGCCTACCTGGGCGCCGGCTTCACGATCAAGACCCTGTCCGACGGCCCCATCGGCGCGCTGCGCGCGATGGACCCCAAGACCGGCAAGATCGTCTGGGAGGCCACCAACAACGCGCCGCTGTGGGGTGGTGTGCTGACCACCGGCGGCAACCTGGTGTTCTGGGGCACGCCTGAGGGCTTTTTGCAAGCGGCGGACGCCAAGACCGGCAAAATCCTCTGGAAGTTCCAGACCGGCTCTGGCGTGGTGGCGCCCCCCATCACCTGGAATGACGGTGGTGAGCAGTACGTGGCCGTGGCCTCGGGCTGGGGCGGTGCGGTGCCGCTGTGGGGTGGTGATGTGGCCAAGAAGGTCAATTACCTGGAGCAGGGCGGCTCGGTGTGGGTCTTCAAGATCCCCAAGTGAGTGGTGATTGCCCGGTGAAGGCCTGCGCAGTGCTGCGCTGACCGACACCCCAGCGCCCACTCAGGCCGCCTCCGGGCGGCCTTTTTTGCGCGCGGCGCAGACCCGGCGGCCATGCACCGGCCGGCATGCGGACGACGGCACGGTCAGAGCCGGTAGGCGACGCGGCGGCGCTTCGGGCCGGGCTTGGGTGTTGGCGCTGGCACGGCCGGGCCGCCACGCGCTGTGTTGCGCCCGAGCAGCACCCAGCCCAGCGCGGCGCCACCGGCGGTGACCAGCGCCGCAAGCTGGGCCCAGACATCGGCGCTGAGGCGGTCCAGCACCCACGCGGCCAAGCCCGGGCTGGCCACGGGCGCATCAGCCGGCATGGCACTGCGGCTGGCCGGTGGCTGCACATCAGCGCCCGGTGCCAGTTGGGCCACGGGCCCGGTTTGGCCTGGCAAGGGCTGCACAGCGCCAGCGGGCTGTGGCAGCTGACCAGCGGGCGGTGGCAGCAGACCAGCGGGCTGGCCTGCACCGGACATTGCCATGTGCAGCGGCAACCCGTCCAGCAGCGCGCTCACCGGGCCACGGGGCTGGCCGGCCAGCACCGGGGTGGAGGCGGGCAGGCCAAGCAGCGCCAGGTCGTCCTGCAGATCGGTCTGCAGATCGGTCTGCAGATCGGCCTGCCTGGGCTCGCTGTGGGCAAGACCGCTGCCGTCGCCAAGCGGCCCGACGGGCAGGCCTGCGCCGGCCAATCGGGCCGGCAGGCTTGCCACCCGCGCTGCCGGCAAGTCGCTGTCAAGCACCAGGGCCAGGGTGGCGTCTTGCAGCAGTGGTGCCGCTGCGGCGGTGGCTGACAGCCCGGCCAGCAGCAGCCCTGCGACCAGCCCGTGCTTGCAAAACGTCATGTCACTGCTCCGCGCCTGGACACCGCAGGCGGCAGCAAGATCATGCCGAGCACTGCGGTGTATTTATCATTTTTATCGAAGTTAGGGGGTCCACAACCGTGCGTCACAGCCGTGCCAAACGGTCCTATGTCACGGGCTGCGGCCGCAACCCACCACACCCGCGGTGCGGCAGTGGTGGCCTGGCTGTGGCGCCAGTGCGGCCAGGGTGGTCGCCGATACTGCGCCCGCAGTCCTTTCTGGCCATCGGCATGTCCAAACCCATCCCCAGCGCAGCACCCAGCCCCTTGGCCCTGCGTCGTTTGGTGATGCAGCGTGCCGGCGTGGTGGCGCTGGTGGTGTTGTTGCTGGCACTGGCGCTGGGCCTGGCGCGCATGCACACCGACATCGACGACGAGTTTGACGCCGCCGCCAGCCTGGCCCATCTGGTGGCCAGCCTGGGCGGGCTGGCGCAGGCCGATGACGGCAAAGCGCTGGCCACGATGGCGGCCTTGCGCCTGGCCAGCAGTCGGCAGCCACCGCGCCACCTGCTGCTGCAAGTGCAGGCCGCGGATGGCGGCTTGCTGCTGGCCCCACCGGCCGCGCCGCCCGACCGCGCCCCACTGCGTTGGCTGCTGGCACTGCACCGCCAGTGGCTGCCCGGCCCGCAGGCGCAGCAGCGGGTCTGGCGGCTGGCCCGGCCCGATGGCAGCCACTGGGCCGTGACCCTGCTGGCGTCCCACGAGAGTGAACGCCGCGAGGCCTTGCTCAATCTGCTGGGCACGCTGGGCCTGCTGCTGGCCTGCATTGCTGGCCTGCTGCTGGTGATGCGCTGGAACCTGCAGCGTGCGCTGGCGCCGCTGCAACGCTTGCTGGGCGCCATCAGCGGCATCCAGGGCCAGGACACCCGAGCCGTGCAAGCCTTGCCGCGCATGCCCATTGGCGAGTTGGAGTCTGTTGCCAGCGCGCTGCGCCAGCTGGGCCAGGCGCTGGACCAGGCCGAGGCCAGCCGCCGCCTGCTCAGCCAGCAGGTGCTCAGCTTGCAAGAGGACGAGCGCAGCCGCCTGGCGCGGGAGCTGCACGACGAATTTGGCCAACGCTTGACGGCACTGCGGGTGGACGCCGCCTGGTTGGCGCGCCGGCTGGTGGGCCAGCCCGAGGCCGCACAGGTGCTGGCCGACATGGACGGGCATTGCCAGCACATCCAACACGACATCCGCTCACTGCTGGCGCGGTTGCAGCCGTTTGGTCCGGCACCAGACTGGCCAGCAACCGACGCGCCGCTGGCCCAAGCCGGCGCGCTGCAGCCCGCTGGCCAGGCGCTGGCCCGCCTGGCCGCGCTGTTGCAGGCCCTGGTGGCCGGCTGGGGCCAGGCCGGTGATGGCGCCAGCACCCACTACCGCATCAGCCTGCTGGCGCAGGACAGCACTGGCCAGCCCCAGCCCTGGCCAGACAGCGCGCTGGCCGACTCCTTGCGCCTGCCACAAGCGCTGGCGCTGGCGCTGTACCGCATCAGCCAGGAGGCGCTGACCAACGTGGCCCGCCATGCCCAGGCCAGGCAGGTGCTGCTGCAACTGGTGCTGCGTGGTGCGCTGCGGCCGGGCGCAGCGCTGCAGGTCCACTGGGCCGTGCAGGACGACGGCATCGGCCTGGGCCCACCCGCCGCAGCCCAGCAACGCGGCAACGGCATCTCCGGCCTGCGCGAGCGGGTCTGGGCGCAAGGTGGCACGCTGCAATTCGGCGTTGGGCTGGATGGCAGGGGCCTGGGTTTGACGGCGCACATCGAGGCCCACTGGCTTGCGCCGGACGGGCCAGCACAAGGCCGCACCTGATGCCCAACACCCGCTGTGACAGCCTGGCTGCCGACGGCCCCGTGCGGGTGATGCTGGTGGACGACCACGCGGTGGTGCGCGCTGGTTACCGCCGCCTGCTGGCCGACGAGGCTGACCTGCATGTGGTGGCCGAGCATGCGGATGCCGAGTCGGCTTACGCCGCGCTGCTGGTGGCGGCACCCGGTGCGGTGGAGGTGCTGGTGCTGGACTTGTCCATGCCCGGGCGAGGTGGCCTGGACTTGCTGCGCCGCGTGGCCCAGCGCTGGCCGGCGCTGCCGGCGCTGGTATTTTCGATGCATGACAGCCCGGCGCTGGTGGCACAGGCGCTGCAGGCCGGCGCTGCCGGTTTTGTCACCAAGAGCAGTGCGCCTGAGCAACTGGTGCAGGCCTTGCGCCGGGTGGCGCGTGGTGAGCGCGTGGTGTTGTCACCCGACATCGCCGGCACCACACACGGGCCGCAGGCGCTGGCACCGCACCTGCAGTTGTCGGTGCGTGAATTTGAGGTGCTGCAAGGCCTGGTGTTGGGCCAGACGCTGGAGCAGATGGCCGAGCGCCTGCACCTCAGCCCCAAGACGGTGTCCAACCACCAGACCCGCATCCGCCAGCAGCTTGGCGTGGGCACGGCGGTGGAGCTGCTGCGCTACGCGCAGGCGCATGGGCTGTTTGTGCCTTGACGCCAAACCCTGACCGGCGGCGCGGGCCGGCATCGACGGCATGGACGGCACTACCCAGCGCGCCACCCCCGGGCAGGCACCGATGCAGCGCAGGAACATTTCCCGTCGCCCAGGCGGCTGCGCCTGGGCACAGTGCAGCCCAGCCCAGCCCAGCCTGTCCAAACCCAAGGAACCACGATGCATCTGCCGGCCAGCCCAGCACGCCTGCCCAACTGCCGTGCCACCCGCCGTGCCCCCCGCCGCGCCCCCCGCACTGCCACTGTGCTGGCCGCCCTGCACCTGCTGGCCGGCAGTGCCGCGCTGGCCCAGCCCGCAGTGCAGCGGGTGGACGTGGTGGGCACCAGCCCGCTGCCCGGCCTGGACATGCCCAAAGACCGTGTGCCCGCCAATGTGCAAACCGCCCGCAGCAGCGACATCGAAGCCAGTGGTGCCACCGACCTGGCCGCCTTCATGCAGCGGCGCCTGGGCAGCGTGCACATCAACGAGGTGCAGAACAACCCGTTCCAGCCGGATGTCAACTTTCGCGGCTTCACCGCCTCACCGTTGCTGGGCAGCGCACAAGGCCTGTCGGTTTATCTGGACGGGGTACGGCTGAACCAGCCGTTTGGCGATGTGGTGAGCTGGGACTTGATCCCCAAATCGGCGATTGCCAGCATCGCGCTGATGCCCGGGTCCAACCCGCTGTTTGGCCTCAACACCCTGGGCGGGGCGCTGTCGGTCACCAGCAAGGACGGGCTGAAAAACCCCAGCACGTCGCTGCAGCTGCTGGCCGGCAGCGGCCGCCGCGCCGCGCTGGAATTTGAGAGCGGCGGCAGCCAGGTTGACGACGCTGCGGGCCAGCACCTGCACTGGTTTGTCACCGGCCAGCGCTTCCAGGAAGCCGGCTGGCGCGACAGCTCAGCCAGCGATGTGGGCCAGGTGTTTGCCAAGCTGGGTGGCCGGCTGGGCGATGCCCGCTTGAGCTTGAGCGCCGCGCTGGCCGACAACAGCCTCAACGGCAACGGCCTGCAAGAGCAGCGCCTGCTGCAGCGCAGCCGGGCCAGCGTCTACACCCGGCCCGACACCACCCACAACCGCTCCGCGCTGCTCAATCTGGCGGCGTTGCACACCTTGAGCGAGACGCTGTGGCTGTCCGGCAATGCCTACTGGCGCCAGATCCGCACCAGCACACTCAACGGTGATGTCAATTCCGCCGCGCTGGGCCAGGATGTGCTGCTTGGCAGCGGTGCCGTGGCCGAGCGTGCTGCGCTGGTGGCCGCCGGCTTTACCGGCCTGCCCGGCGCGGATGAGACAGCCGCCAACACACCCTTCCCCACATGGCGCTGCATTGGCCAAGTGGTGCTGCGTGACACACCGGCCCTGGCCTGCAACGGGCTGCTCAACCGCTCGGCCACCGATCAAAGCAACCACGGCCTGGCCGCCCAACTCAACTGGCAGGGCCGACTGGCCGGCATGGACGGCCAAGCGCTGCTGGGTGCGGCGCTGGACTTGAGCCGGGTGCAGTTCCGCCAGAGCAGCGAGCTGGGCACGCTCAACCCCGACCACAGCATCAGCGGTGTGGGCGCCTTTGCCGATGGCTTGACCGGCGGCACGCTGGACGGTGTGCCGCTGGACAGCCGGGTGGACCTGGCCGCCCGCAGCCGCACCTGGAGCCTGCTGGCCAGCGGGCTGCTGGCGCTCAACGCCAACACCCACCTCACGCTGGCCGGCCGCTACAACCGCAGCACGGTCAAGAGCCGGGATGCCATCACGCCGGGTGGTGGGCCGGGCTCACTCGACGGTGAGCACCAGTTCAGCCGCTTCAACCCGGCCATCGGCCTGACTTGGGGTGCCAGCCCGCAGCTCACCGTCTACGGCGGTGCCAACCAGGGCAGCCGCGCGCCATCTGCGGTGGAGCTGGGCTGTGCCGACCCCACCAACCCCTGCAAGCTGCCCAACGCGATGGCCGGTGACCCGCCGCTCAAGCAGGTGGTCACCACCACGCTGGAGCTGGGCCTGCGCGGCAGCACCGGGCCGGTCTGGGCCTGGAACATCGGCCTGTTCAGCGCCCGCAACCAGGACGACATCCTGTTTGTGGCCGACAACGCGGCGGGCTATGGCTATTTCAAGAACTTCGGCAAAACCCGCCGACAGGGCCTGGAGGCGGGCTTGTCCACCACGCTTGCCGGTGTCAGCCTGGGCGCCAACTACACGCGCATCGATGCGACATTCCGCAGCGCCGAGTTGCTGGGCGGCGCAGCCAACAGCCACAACGACGCCGCGCTGGCGGGCTTGCCCGGCACCGACGGCAACATCCAGATTCAGCCCGGCAACCGCATCCCGCTGGTGCCGCGCCAGCAGTTCAAGCTGTTTGCCCAAGTGCCGCTGGGTGCGGTGTGGCAGGTGGGCGCGGATGTCACTGCGCTGAGCAGCGCGCTGGCGCGTGGCAACGAGAACAACGCCCACACACCCGACGCTGTGTACCACCTGGGCAGCGGCCGCAGCGCCGGCTATGCGCTGCTCAACCTGCGTGCGGACTGGCGCCCGGTGCCTGCGCTGGCCGTGTTTTTGCAGCTCAACAACGCGCTGGGCCGCCAGTACAGCACCGCTGCGCAACTGGGCGCCACCGCGTTTGATGCCAAGGGTCAATTTGTGGCGCAGCCTGTTGCGGCCAATCGCGATGGTGTGTACCCGCGGCTGGGGTCTACCTTTTTTGCCCCCGGCGCACCACGCAGCGTGCAGTTGGGCGTGAAGTACAGCTTCGGGGTTTGAGCCGCCCGCCTTGAACCACGCCCAACTGCTCAGGCGCCGGCTGGCGCTTGGCTGGCGCTTGGGTGGCGCTTGGGCGGGTGGTGCAAACCGGGCAATGTGGGCCTCGATCCAGCCCACCTGGCGGCCGCGGCGTTGCGCGCTGTCGCGCAGCCGCCGCAGGTTGCGCGCCGTCACCTCGAACAGCCAGGTGTCGCCGCCGCCAGCGTGCAGGCGTGGCAGCAGCGCACTGGCCTGCACCTGGTCACCCGCCAGCACCAGCAACTCCGGCAGCGTGGACAGGTCCCGGTCACTGGCGCTGGAAGGACTCGACAGCCGCCGGCCAGCCGGTGCCGCTGAAGATGTAACTGAGGACGCGCACACGGGCCAGGTCAAACGACAGCCGTGTGCCACCTGCGGCAAGGGTGATGGTGCCGCGTGGCCGCAGTGCATGGCGCCACCCAGCTGGTACACCAGTCCGGGCTGGGCGGTGGTGAGGTCAAACACCACCGGGTCAGCGCTGAGCACCTGCTCGAACAGCGCCGGCGGGACCAGCCCCAAGCCCCCGTATCGCGTCGTCAACGCGCAGCGCCTGCAGCCTGGCCTGGGCAATGGCCGGGGCCAGCAGGCTGCGGTAGATCAGGTCGAAATCCAAGCGTGCCGCCCTGGCCATCGGGCCGGGTGCCAAAGGGTGACATCACAACGCAAACGGGGGCGGTGGACATGCTTGGACCTTTTCCTTGCCCATCAGCCAGGCCGTGATCGCATCGCGCAGGCCGGCGTCGGGTGCGCCCCAGGCACAGGTTTGTGACCGCAGGCCCCGCCAATCGGCGCGCTGGTGGGCAAAGTCTTGCGCCACCAGGAAGAACACCTTGCGGCCGATGCCCTTCATCCAGCCCCGTTCCAGCGCCACGTTCGGGTTCAGTTCCTGGCGCTCGCTGTGCTCGACGATGGCCACACCACACTCGCAGCCCAGCAGGAACAGCGCGACCTTGGGCCACAACATCCCGCGGTAGCCAAAGGTGGCGACGTGCGGTGTTATGCCGGCCGCGCTTCGACCTGGGCGGAGGTTGGCGGCGTCCTCGGCGCTTGCCGGCACGCTGCGGCGCGTGCCGCACAACGTCGATGAAAAATCATCGCGGCGCACCGTTGCCAGGCCGGCGCGGGTGGCGGGCCAAACCGGGCCAAACCCGGGCCAAACCCGGGGTCACGCCTGGGCAGCCTACAGCCCGGCGATGTAGTGCGCGATGTTGTCGATGTCAGCGTCGCTCAGGGTGTTGGCCACCGAGGTCATGCTGCCGGCGTCGTTGGTGCGCTCGCGTGCCTTGAAGGCGCGCAACTGGGCCACCACGTAGTCAAACGGCTGGCCGGCCACACGCGGGATTTCGTTCTGACCGGCAAAGCCGCCCAGGTGGCACATGGTGCACAGGGTCTCGTCGGCTTTGAGCTTGCCCAGCTTGGCTTTGGCCGCATCAGGCTGGAAGGGCAGCGGCTTGGCTTTTTGCGCAGCAAACCAGGCGCCCAGCGCGCGCATCTCGTCGCGTGTCAAATCCTTGGCCATCGGCGACATCATCGGATTGCTGCGCCGACCCTCCTGAAAATCACGCAGTTGCAGGTAGATGTAGCGCGCCGTCTGGCCGGCCAGGGCAGGGAACTGGGGCACCACGGCATTGCCCTGCGGGCCGTGGCAGGCCGTGCAGGTGGCCGCTTTGGGCGGCTCGGTGAGGGACTGGGCCTGGGCCTGGGCCATGCTGGTCAGCAGCAGCGTGGACAGTGTGGTGCACAGCAGTAGAGATCGCATCGGGGCAAGGGCTCTGGCAATTGAAAAACCCCGGCAGGCAGGCCCGCCGGGGCTGGTGGGGTCAACGCAGTGTCACCGTGTCACGGCAAGGCAAACACGATCACCGAGTTGCCGCGTTTGAAGTCGAGCTGGGTGTTGCCACCGGCCGCCACCGCCACGTACTGCTTGCCGCCCACGGTGTAGCTGACGGCCGGCGCGTTGACACCGGCGCCGCATTGGTACTCCCACAGTTTTTTGCCGGTCTTGGCATCGAAGGCGCGGAACAGGCCGTTGCCTTCGCCGTTGAACACCAGGTTGCCGGCGGTGGCCAGCACGCCGCCGATCAGCGGTTGCTCGGTGTCGAATTTCCAGACCATCTTGCCGGTGTCGAGATTCACTGCTGCCAACCGCCCCCACTGTTTTTCGGACGCAATCGCCTTGAACGCACCGCCCAGCCACAGCTTGCCGCCGGGGTATTTGCTTTCTTCGACGTGGTAGGTCATGGGTTGGTGCAGGTTGGCCGCGTAGGCCAGGCGCAAGGTCGGGTTGATGGCCATCGGGCTCCACTCGACACCGCCGTTGGCGCCGGGCAGCATGCGCGCACCGTCCTTGGTGGGCAGCACCCACATGTTCTCCTGCGGCACCATCGCCTCACTGAAGCGGATCAGCGCGCCGGTGGCGCGGTCATGCACGTAGACATGGCCGGTCTTGCCGCCGTGGATGGCCACCTTGACCATCTTGCCGCTCTTGTCCTTGGCCTCGGTCAGGATCACCGGCGAGACAGCGTCCAGATCCCACACATCGTGGGCCACGTACTGGTAGTGCCATTTGTAGGCGCCACTGTTCAGGTCCACCGCCACGATGGAGTCGGTGTAGAGGTTGTCACCGGGCCGCTCGCGGCCGTAGAGGTCGGGGCTGGGGTTGCCCACCACAAAGAAGGCGGTGTTGGTGTCCAAGTCCACCGCCGGGGCCATCCACACGCCGCCGCCCAGGGTTTTGTAGAACTCGCCGCCCTGACTTGCCAGCTGGGCTTTCTCGCCGGCGATGTCGCGCAGCATGTTGCGGCCGGTGGCGTCATTGACGGCCCATACGCCCTCGTGGCCTTTGTCGGGCACGGTATCAAACGTCCACAGCAGTTTGCCGTCGTTGGCGTCATAGGCCTTGACGAACCCCCGGATACCGTATTCACCGCCGTTGGTGCCGATCAGGATCTTGCCGTTGACGGCCACTGGCGCCATGGTCTCGGAGTAGCCGGCCTCGGGGTCAGCAATTTGCGTGGCCCACAACACCTTGCCGGTTTTGGCGTCCAGCGCCAGCAGCTTGGCGTCCAGCGTGCCCATGTAGACGCGGTCGCCCAGGATGGCCACGCCGCGGTTGTTGGGGCCGCAGCAGTAGGTGGTCACCGCACCCATCTTGTGTTTGTAGTGCCAAAACTCCTTGCCGGTGGCCGCGTCCAGCGCGTAGACATGGTTGTACGCGGTGGTGATGTACATCACCCCATCCACCACGATGGGCGCGGTCTCCATCGACTCCAACACCTCGGTCTGGAACTGGAACGCGGGCTTCAATTTGGCCACATTGCCGCTGTTGATCTGCGCGGCCGTGTGGTAGCGGGTCTGGGCATAACTGCCGTTGGAATGCAGAAAGTTGGCGCTGTCCTTGGCGGCTGCGGTCAAGCGGGCTTGCGACACCGCAATGGCCTTGGGCACCGGCCCGCCGCTGGGCGCGGCCACGCCCTGGATCTCGGCTTGCGCCAGGGCTGTGCCGGCGTTGGCCGTCAAGGCCAGGGCCAGTAAGCCGGCGCGGGTGAACGCAGTCAAGGGGTGTTTTGGCATGGGGGTCTCCTCGGGGTGAATGGGCCATGCTTGGGACACAGGCAGTCGGCAGGGGCCAGAGATGATCCGGCCGGTGCAGGTGGGGTGTTGTCACGCGCGAGACATCTGCGGTGGCGGTCCTAGGAGCCTGTCGGACTTGGGGAACGTCGGCTGCGAAACGGCCTCAGCGGTCCATTTTTTACCGGCTTTTTGTCCCATAGTTGAACTATGGGCCTGCAAATCCGGCAAAAACTGTCCTCGCTGG
>JANPOW010000059.1:0-9240 GCA_031428185.1 Betaproteobacteria bacterium
GAAGATCTGGCGGATCACCGGCTCTTTCTCGCGCACTGCCGGGCTCATCGGCATGGCCCGGTTGACCGGCACATCACGCCAGCCCAGCAGCACCTGGCCCACGGCTTTGACGGCACGCGCCAGCTCATGCTCACAGGCCAGGCGGCTGGCGTGCTCTTTGGGCAAAAAGATCATGCCCACGCCGTATTCACCGGGTGGTGGCAGGGCCACGCCCACGCTGCCGTCGGGTGCCACGCCGGTGGCGGCCATCTCGGCGCGGTAAAACTCATCGGGCAGCTGGATCAGGATGCCGGCGCCGTCGCCCATCAGCTTGTCGGCACCCACGGCGCCCCGGTGGTCCAGGTTTTCGAGAATCTTGAGGCCTTGCTCGACGATGGAGTGGGCGCGCTGGCCTTTGATGTGGGCCACAAAACCCACACCGCAGGCGTCTTTTTCATTGGCCGGGTCGTACAGGCCGTGTTGTGCCAGTGACTGGATTTCGTCCCGGGACGCGGGTGCAGCAGCGGCGGCGGCGGTTGGCAGCGGGTTGGTCGGGTGCATGGCGCGCTCCTTCAAGATCGGGGACGCGAATTTACTGCAGCGCAGCAAACCGCTCAAGTGGATTTAAATGGGGTCAGACCCTGCAAATATCCCCGAGCACCAGGATGGCGCTATTAAATGGGGTCATATCAATTGCGGTTGGGTCGCTGGTTTTGTAGCAAGCCTTGCGCCTGCGGTGGTGGCCCGTGGCGGCCAGCCAGCACGCGCACCGCGCGTTGGCCACCTGCCACAGGATTTCAGGCACTGCTGCCAGCCGGCCGGCCGCGTGGCCGGGGCAAGACCGGGCGGGTGGTCTGCTGCGCCAGGTCGGTGAGGAACTGGCTGTCACCCACCGGCCAGCCCTTGCGTCCGGCGTCAGCCAACTGGGCGGCACGGGTGGTGGGCAGGCCATCGTCCAGCAGGCGGCGGTAGGTGGCCTCCCGTTCAAACGGCGTATTGCCCAGGCCCCACCAGGCGCCGGCTTCGGTGATCAGGTTGTCGCGCAGCAGGCCCAGGTGCTGGCGGGCACTGGACCAGGCGTGGTCTTGCGCCGCAAGCACCGCACCGGTGCGCACCGGGTGGTGGTCAATGAACAGCATGGCATCCAGCAGCGCCGCGCCGGCCTGCACCACCGTGGCGCGGAAACGGCCGGCCCACAGCGCACCCTGGCGGCCGTGCCGGCGGTTGAAACCAGCACCGTAACGCCGGCCCAGGCCCTGCATCAGCGCGCCCAGCGCCGCGCCGGTGGTCGGTGTGAGCAGCAGATGCACATGGTTGTCCAGCAGCACGTAGGCATGCACGGCCACTGCTTGCTGCAGCGCCGATTCACGCAGCGCGGCCAAAAACTGGCGGCGGTCATCGTCGTCCAGAAACACTGGCTGGCCGCTGTGGCCATACAGCGCCACCAGGTGGGCATGGCCAGCCAGCGCCAGGCGGGGCAGACGGGCCATGTCAGGGGCCTGCGGTGCCCGGGGCGGTGGCAGGCGGGCCAATGGCAAGCGGGCCGGCGGCAAGCGGGCCGGCGGCAGGCGGGGCTGTTGCAAGCGGGCTTATTGCAAGCGGGCTTGTTGCAGCAGCGCCGGCCACACCACGGTCCGGCGCCACCGGCCCGATGCCCAGCGCCCCGTCCAGCGTGGCAAATACGTCCTCACCGGTCAGGCGGCGGTGCTCACGGCCGGCAAAACGGTCGGTCATGCCGGCCACGTAGTCGGCCACGGCGCGGTGCCGGTCGGGCTGGACGGCAAAGTCGGCCGGCATCTCGGCGGGGCTTTGCAGGTAGGCGGCAAACAGCTCATGCACCACGCGGCGCGCCACGTCGGTGGTGCGCATCACTTGCGGGTGGCGGTACAGCGCACTGAACAGCAGGCGTTTGAGTGCGATGGAATCGGCATGCCCCTGCGCGGAAAACCGCACCAGGCGCGGCAGTTGGCGCACCGCGTCGACATCGGCTGGCCGGGCGCTGGCCAGGGCGGCGGCGGTGCTGTCAATCACGTCGTGTACCTGGGCCGACAGCAGCCGGCGGATGGTCTCAAACAGCAAGCGGCGGCCGGGCTGGCCGGCAAGCTGCGGGTGGGCGGCCAGTGCGGCGTCCCGGTGCAGCGCCACGTCACGCAGGCCGCTGAGTTGCTCAAAATCCAGCAGGCCCGAGCGCACCCCGTCGTCGATGTCGTGTGCGTTGTAGGCGATCAGGTCGGCCAGGTCGGTGAGCTGGGCCTCCAGGCTGGGCTGGCTGCCGTCCAAGAAGCGCCGGCCCACACCACCCGGCTCACGCGCCTCCAGCGCCAGCGCATCACGCCGGCTGCAGTGTTTGAGGATGCCCTCGCGGGTCTCGAAGCTGAGGTTGAGGCCGTCAAAGTCCGGATACCTGGCCTCCAGTTGGTCCACCACGCGCAGGCTTTGCAGGTTGTGTTCGAACCCGCCGTGGCCTTGCATGCAGGCATGCAGCGCGTCTTGGCCCGCGTGGCCAAACGGGGTGTGGCCCAGGTCGTGCGCCAGCGCCACCGCCTCCACCAAATCCTCGTCCAGCGCCAGGCCGCGAGCGATGGACCGGCCCAGCTGCGCCACCTCCAGCGAGTGCGTCATGCGGGTGCGGAACAGGTCACCCTCGTGGTTGATGAAGACCTGGGTTTTGTAGACCAGGCGGCGGAAGGCGGTGCTGTGCACGATGCGGTCCCGGTCACGCTGGAAGGCGTTGCGCAGGCGCACGGCGGGCTCAGCATGGCGCCGGCCCCGGCTGGTGGCGGCTTGGGCGGCGTAGGGGGCCAGCGTCATGCGGGTCGGCGTGGCGCCAGGGTCAACACGGTCGGCACCCTCAACACAGGCAGCATGGTGGCGGGTGCAGCCTCACGCCGGCGCGGCGTGCGCTGCAATCACTGCCGCCACCAGCGCATCCGGCGCCGGGCGCACCACGGCACGGCTGGCCATGCCGCTGGGCGATGCGTCACTGCTGCCGGCACGGTCATCAATCAGCACAAAGCGGATCTCGCCCGCTTCGGACTTTTTGTCGCCCCGCATCAGCGCCAACCAGCGTTCAACAGGCAACTGCGCCAGCGGCGGCGCATGCACCGGCAGGCCGGCGCGCTGGCACAACAAGCGCAGGCGCGGCAGCAGCGCAGCATCGGCCAGGCCCAACCGCACCGACAAATCAGCCGCCAGCACCATGCCGCAGCCCACCGCCTCACCGTGCAGCCAGGCGCCGTAGCCCAGGCCGGCCTCAATGGCATGGCCAAAGGTGTGGCCAAAGTTGAGGATGGCGCGCAGCCCACCCTCACGCTCGTCCTGGCCCACCACCCAGGCCTTGATCTGGCACGAGCGCTGCACCGCATAGGCCAGCGCGGCCGGGGCGCGTGCCCGCAACGCGGCCATGTTGGCCTCGATCCAGGCCAAAAAATCCAGATCGGCAATCGGACCGTATTTGATGATCTCGGCCAGCCCGGCGGACAGCTCACGCTCAGGCAGCGTGGCCAGCAAGTCCAGGTCACACACCACCCGGGCCGGCTGGTAAAACGCGCCGATCATGTTTTTGCCCAGCGGATGGTTGATGGCCGTCTTGCCACCCACCGACGAATCCACCTGCGCCAGCAAGGTGGTGGGCACCTGCACAAACGGCACACCACGCATGTAACAAGCGGCAGCAAAACCGGCCATGTCGCCCACCACCCCACCGCCCAGCGCGTAAATCACGGTCTTGCGGTCGCAGCCCTGGCCCAGCAACTGGTCATAGATCAGGTTCAGCGTATCGGCGGGTTTGTGCTGTTCACCATCGGGCAAGGCGATCTGCAGCACCCTGCGGTGCAGCGTGGCCAGCTGCGCGGCCAGGCGCTGGGCGTACAGCGGCGCCACGGTGGTATTGGTGACGATCAGCGCGTCGGCCGCTGCGGGCAGGCCGGCCCAGGTGGCGGGGTCGTCCAACAGGCCGCTGCCGATGTGGATGGTGTAGCTGCGGTCGCCTAGGGTGATGGGAACCAGGGCGAGGGATTGCGCAACTGCGTTGGAGCTGAGGGGATGGGGATGGGTCATGTGGGCGTCTGTGCGTCTGTGGAGTGCCGGTGATGGCAAGGGCGCCGCGTCAAATCAGCACCAATGCCTGCCGGCCACCATGCACCGCGTCGGGCACAAGCCGCCGGTCAAAACTGACCAGGTGGCCGTTGTGGGCGCATGCCAAAGCCAGCAGGTAACTGTCGGTGATCTGGGCGTGGCTGATCAAGCGGGTGGCATCAACCAGGCTGGCGTCCAGCAGACTGATGCCGTCGGCCCAAAACACATGCCCGGGCAAGCTGCGCATTTGCGCCAGCATCCCCACTACCGCCGCAGGCGTGCCGGGTGAATTGGGGTAGCGCGGGTTGCCAACAATGCGCAAGAGCCCGTTCTCGGTCATCGCACAGGTGGCCCAAGCGGCTTGGCCTACATGGGCAAACCAGTCGTGTGCGGCTTCATGGTGCACGTGGGCTGAATCCACCAGCGCGATCAGCACATTCACGTCCAGCAAAAACGTGGTCACGGCGACTCGTCGCGCAGCTGATTGACCAGCGCCAGCGTCACCGGCGTTGCCACCCCACTGTGCCGCAGCAGCGGAATCCCGTTGCGGGTGGCGGTGGTGGGGGCATCGCTTCGCAAGGCCTGCCGCACCAAGGCCGAGATGACCTCACCCAAGCTTTTTTGCTGATGCTCGGCCAGCCCTTTGGCGGCCATCAGCACGTCATCGTCAATCGCCAGCGTGGTGCGCATGATTCGCCTCTTGAGTGCATCAAACATCACGCATCATAGTTCGACAGAGCGGCCATGGGGCACCAACAGCCGGCAAAGTCATCAAGACTGCGGCAGACCGGGTAGTGGCGGCAGCACCCGCCCCACCGTGGCCGGCACCTGTGCCGGGTCAATCACCCCAGCCAGTTCCAGCTGCATCAGGATCATGTTGACCAGTGTGGGCACTGACGGCCGGCCGGTCTCGATCACAAAATCGGCGGCATCGCGGTACAGCGGGTCACGCTCGTGGTACAGCTCGCGCAGGCGCTTGAGTGGGTCGTTGACCTGCAACAACGGGCGTTGGGTGTCGTGACGCAGGCGGCGGAACAGCTCCTCCGGCGTGGACCGCAGGTAGACCACATTGCAGCCGGCTTTGAGCGCCAGGCGGTTGGCCTGGCGCACGATGGCGCCACCACCTGTGGCCAGCACGGTGCTGGTCAGCTGGCACAGCGCGGTGAGGGTCTCGGTTTCCAGCGCGCGGAAAGCGGCCTCGCCGTGCTGCTCAAAATAGGCCCGGATCGAGCCGCCAATCTGGCGCTCGATCTCATGGTCACTGTCCACAAAACGCCAGCCCAGCTGGCGCGCCAGTTGGCGGCCGACCGTGGACTTGCCACTGCCGGGCATGCCGACCAGGGCCACTGGACGGCTGATGGGCGGTTCAGGGCGCTTGGCGGCGGGTGGGTCGGATAACGACGCCACGCCTCACCCAGGGATCAAGACGCCTTGGCTGGCGCTGTAGGCGGCACCGCCTGCAAACACCGTCAGCGTGACCGTGAGCGACTTGTTGGCGTTGGCGGCCGCATAAACATGGCTTCGGTCTGCCGCGGCAATCACACCGCCGGCGCCACTACTGACCTGCCCATCGCCCCATTGAATGGTGTAGCTGGTGGCGGCGGCGCCATCCAGCGCGCTGACCCACGTGGCCGCGGCCAGCGTGGCCTGCAGTGGCGCGGTGATCAGCGAAAAATTGACCAGATTGCGGTAGCGCACCGCAAATGCAAAGCGGTTGGTCTCGCGGCCTTCACCCACATACAACACCCGCGCCACCGCCTTGCCGCCGCGCGGTGATTGCACCTCCAGAGCGAAGCTGGCATTGCCGGCGCATTTGTCCTTGACACCGCGCACGGCCACGGAATGTGGTGTCCACACCGTGCCGTTGATGACAGTGCCGGTGGTGGGATCAACCGGGTAATACGGTGGACCCACCCGGGTGATCGGATCAATGGGCAGCTTGGGCAGGTTGGGCAGATCGATCCACTTGCTGGGCGGGCGGGCGCCAATGGCCAGTACCTTGTCGGGCCGGAAACCGACCGGCGCCACGTTGTCGGTGGCATCCACCGCAGCGAGCGTGGTGGTAGCCGCCATCGGGTTGCCGATGCCGTCCTCCAGCACCATCGACAGGCTGCCCTGCGGCAATGGTGTGCCGTCCGGGCAGTTGGGTGTCAGGCGCAGGAACGGTGTGGACGTGCCGCTGGCCAACAGGCTGCGCTCTTCCGACAAATCTGTGCGTGGCACCACCACAGTGGCGTCACCACCTGTGGAGGCCTTGCTGAAATACACCACCGATGAAGCCCGGATGTGGGCCGTGCCCCGCACGCGATCACCCGCTGCCCGGAACACGGGCGGCGTCTGATAGGCAATCAATATGTCGGTGTCGCCATTGATCGTGGTGGAGCCAGAAGCACCGTCCTTGTTCGCATCAACAAAGGCATCGCCTAAATCAGTGAAGCGTTCGCCATCGGTATAGAGGTTGTCGCCGTTGGTGTCGTCAAAGTCTTCCAGACCCACAGCGTAGGCCATTATCACCACCCGATTGTCCAGTGGCCGGCGGGCTTGGGAGACAAAGTCACAAGAGCAGGCGCCGTTGGTCGTCTTGCAAGACCCGTTGTTGGCAGTGCAAACCGCGCCACCGGAGGCGATGAAGTTCACAACAGTGCCATCGGGTACCGGGTTGGAGAACTGATCCGCGAGTCGGATTGTGAGCTTGGCCACCTCGCCGTCGAAGTTGCCACCGTCGATATTGGCCTGGTCGATAGACAGCGAGAACGAGCGCTGCAGCGGCAGTCCGGTTGAAATCGACAAAGTATCGGAGAGCGTTTCCAAAGGAATCGATGCCGTCGATGGATAGAGCGCTCGTGCGCGCACCCGCACCGGGGTGGGAACAGTGCCGGAGTTGATCTGCACCGACACCGTACCGTCGGCATTGGTGCGTTTGACATATTTGAGGACACTCAGTGGATCGGTACCGCACAGCGCGTCTTTACCTGGTGCAGGCAAGTTGGTTCGTGAAAAGCCGTCGAGGGTAAGACCTCCGACATACGTCGTGACGTCAAAGCAAACATCGGTATCAGCCACGCCATTTCCAGCCACATCCACAAGCTTGAAGGTGACCGCTGCATTTTCCTGACGCCCGTTGCCGCCCTGGCCGCGCAGCGTAATGGACTTGTCCTCGGGCACAACACCGATGAAGCGCAGGCTGCCGGCGGTTGGCGCTCGCACTGTCATAGTTTCAGATTTGGTATCTGTGCCAATCGACGCCGTGATGGTGATGCGGCTGTCCGCTATCTGCGCACATCCGTTGTCGACAAAAGTCGCAACTGCCTTGCCGGAACTCTGGGTGATCGCGCTGGGGGTGATGGTCGATTTGCCCGCAGCGCACGAGCTGGTGAAGTTAACCGTCACAGGCGATGTGTAAGGGGCGCCACTTTGCAGCACAAAAACTTCGACGCTGGTCGAGCCGTACGCTGAAACTGATGCAGTGCCCGCAATTTGCACCGCTCCAACAACCACAGGCCCCAATGTGAGCGTGGCCGGCTGAGTACCCACCGAGCCGGTTGCAAAGAAGTTGGCAGAGCCGGCAACAGTCACACCGCCAACTATGGCGGTCGCTGTGACGCGACCGGCTCCTGACGCCGCGCCCAATGACAACACGTTGACGGTAGCCGTACCAGCCGCATCGTCTCCGCCGGTAAGCCTTGAGCCGGCGGTCGGATCAAGCTTGGCAAGATCGACCGACTGCACCAGCGCGAACTGCACCAGTTCACCGTCCAGCGTGCTGCCATTGCGCTTGAGCACGGCCTGCGCCCGCACAGGTTGCCCAGCCACCACCGCCGTGGTGGACTTGCCGGTGGCGTCAACCAGCTGCACGGCCAAGGTCAGCACCACGGTTGGTGTGGTGCCGGGCGTTGTGCCACCACCACCGGCGCCCGACCCCAGCAGCACCAGCTTGCCGGAATCCGCACCACCACCACCCCCACACGCCACCAGCACCAGCAGCAACAGCGCCGCCAACCCGGCCTTGATCGTCATCACAAAACGCATGTCAAAAACTCCCTGTCAGTCACGGCGCCAGTGCGGCGTGCCGTCTTTAGCGCACCGCAGCGCGGTCGGTCACGATCTTGGGCGTGATGAAGATCAGCAGCTCGGTCTTGACCGCTGCCTTGACGGTGTTGCGGAACAGCGCGCCCACATAGGGCACATCGCCCAGCAGCGGCACCTTGGTGGTGTCGGATGTTTCGGTCTGGGTGAAGATGCCGCCGATCACCACGGTGCCGCCGTTTTCTACCAGCACCTCGGTCTGCACATGTTTGGTGTCGATGGCAAAGCCGGACGGGGTGGACTGGCCGACGCTGTCCTTGTTGATGTCGAGCACCATGATCACACTGCCCTCGGGTGTGATCTGCGGCTTGACCTCCAACTTGAGGTTGGCCTTGCGGAACTGGATGGACGTGGCACCGCTGGACGTGGCCACCTGGTAGGGCAGCTCGGTGCCCTGCTCGATGATGGCCTTGGTCTGGTCGGCGGTGATGACACGCGGGCTGCTGATGATCTTGCCCTTGCCGTCGGCCTCAAGTGCTGAGAGCTCCAGGTTCAAGAAGCGGTTGGCCGCCGGGCTGAACAGCGACAGCGCAAAGCTGGAGATCGACTGGCCACCAAACACCGAGTTGATGCCGTTGGCCGGCAAGTTGACGAAGTTGCTGTTGTTGTAGGCGGCGGTGAGTGCCGCCGCGCCCGTCCGGCCGGTTTGCAGGGTCTGATTGGCCACACTTGATCCCACGCTGCGGTCTGCTACAGAGCCACCACCCACCGTCAGGTAGTTGCCACCACCCACCGAATAACCGGGGATGCCGCCCTGGATGCCGCGCAGGTCAGACGCACCCAGCTTGACACCCAGCGTGCGGCCAAACTTGTCGTCGGCCTCGACGATGCGGGCCTCGATCAGCACCTGGCGCACCGGGATGTCGATCTTGGCGATCAGTGCCTGCACTTCTTCGAGCTTGCTGGGGATGTCAGTGACAAACAACTGGTTGGTGCGGGTCTCGAAGATCACGCTGCCGCGTGGCGACAGGATGCGCTGGGCATTGTTGCCACTGCTGCTGCCGCTGCCGGCCGATGAACCGCTGCTGCCCGAACCCTGCGCCTGGCCGATCAGGCCCTTGGCCACTTCTTCGGCCTTGGTGTAGTTGAGCTGGAAGG
>JANPOW010000060.1:0-1764 GCA_031428185.1 Betaproteobacteria bacterium
CGCTGGCGGCGCAGCAGCGCGCTGCCCACGGCCTGGAAGTGCGGCACATGCACCGCCCGCGCACCCACGGTTTGCACACGGATGCGGCGCGCCAGCTCGGCATGGCTGGGGGCGCCGCCGTCCAGCAGCTTGCCCAGCCGCGTCAGCAGGGGTTGGATGTGCGGGCCCAGCAGGCCGCCGGCGTCCAGGTTGGCCAGCAGGTGTTGCATGGTCAACAGGGCGTGGATTTCTTCAGCGCTCAACCACAGGCCGGGCAGCTCGTACTGGGTGCCCACCACGGCCTGGCGGGCGTCCAGCCGCCAGCCTTGTTGATCGCGGTCCCACACCACGGGTGCGTTCATGCGGTCACGCAGGTGGGCCAGGTCACGCTTGAGGGTGGCGGGGGAGATGCCCAGCTGGGCCAGCAGACGCTCACGTGGCTGGCATTTGCCGCTGTCGAGCAGGCTTTTCAGGCGATACAGCCGCTCGGTCTGTGACATGGGTCAGCCCTCCCAAGCTGCTGCCCTTTTGCGGGCATTTGCGGCCATTGTGGCGGGGCGCTGCCGCGCAGTGTGTTGGCTAGCTTGCTGCCAGCCCACCCACCGCGAACCGCGCCACCGGCAGGCCCTGAGATGCAGCGGTGTGGCCGTCGTCACCGCCTACCCAAACCCAGCGCACCGGGTGGAGGAAGGCGGCGCTGCGCTGCACCAGCCCGGCCAGGCAGGGGCGCAGGGCGTCAGCGGCCCGGTCATCGGCCAGGACCAAGGTGGCCCGGCGCGGCAGCCAGTGCTGTTGCAGCTGCTGCAGCGCCGCTGCTGTGTTGATGGCCCAACCGGCGTCCCACGGGTCAGTGGGCTGGCGCGGCCGCCACCACTGGGCGTCCGTCAGCTTGGTGGCCAGGCGCAGTTGCAGGGCGCTCAGTTTGTTGGTTAGGGCGTCCAGCCGGGTGCTGCCGTCGAGTTGGCGGGCAAAGGCGTCGGCCCAGTCGGCAAGGTGGGTGGATCGGGCTGGGCCGGCATCCGCCGCAGGCGGCGGCGCCAACAGCGCGGCCACTGCCAGGCGCTGGCCCAGCGCCGGCTGGGCGCCGGGCTGCCACCAGGCGGCGTTGCCCGGGCCGGCGCCTTGCCAGCACCAGGCCTGCAGTTGGTCACGCAGGGCGCTGTGGCGCTGCAGCAGCGTGGCCGCGTGCGCCACGGCATGTGGCGGGCGCAAGGCCTGTGCATCAAAGCGGGCGCCCAGCGCGCGCAGGTGTTGGCGCAGGCTCATGGTGTGATGTTGCCGCCACGACCACCATCCTTGGCTGCGGCACCTGCCGCCGCACCGGCTGCCGCACCGGCTGCCACCCCATCAAACAGCCGCTGCCGCAAGGCATCCAGCACCTGCGCCGTGTGCTGGCCCAGCGTGGGTGCCAGGCTGCGCAGGCTGCCGGGTGTGGCACTGAGTTTGGGCACGATGCCGGGCACGGCCAGGTGCAGGCCGTCGGCCGTGGTGATGTGCTGCAGCATGCCGCGTGCCAGGTAGTGCGGGTCGCTGGCGATGTCGGCCACGGTGTGGATGCGGCCCACCGGCACGCTCACCGCCGGCAAGCTGACCACCGCGTCGGCCACCGTGCGTTGCACGGTCCAGGCGGTGATGGCGGCGTCCAGTGTGTCCACCCGGGCAGCGCGTTGGGCGTTGTCGGCCAGGCCGGGGTCTTGGCCCAGATCGTCACGGCCTATTGCCGCCATCAGGCGCTTGAAGATGCTGTCGCCGTTGCCGCCAATCACCACCTGGCCATCCGCGCAG
>JANPOW010000061.1:0-1849 GCA_031428185.1 Betaproteobacteria bacterium
CGAAGCGCTGCCACGCAACCCCACCGGCAAGTTGCTTAAAAAAACCCTCAAAGCTTTGTTCGACGCTGCGGCTTGATCGCGTATCAACCCACGCCCGGCCCAGCACCCTCCCATCCCTTGTCAGGAGCGCCCACCATGCCCCAAACCGTCACCATCACCAACCACGGCCCGGTTGCCGTGCTGCACATGGACCGCCCGCCGGTCAACAGCCTGGGTTATGACCTGCGGGCCGGCATTGCCGACGCGCTGGACGTGGCCAATGCCAACCCAGCGGTGCAGGCCATCGTGCTGACCGGCACGGCACGTGCGTTTTCGGCCGGCGCTGACGTGACCGAGTTCGGCACCGTCAAGGGCGGCAAAGAACCCAACCTGCGGGTGATCATTTCAATGCTGGAGGACAACCCCAAGCCGGTGATCGGCGCCATCGCCGGCCAGTGCCTGGGTGGTGGGCTGGAGCTGGCACTGGGCTGCCACTTTCGGGTGGCTTTGCCCGATGCCCAGCTGGGCCTGCCCGAGGTCAAGATCGGCTTGTTGCCGGGGGCCGGTGGCACCCAGCGCCTGCCGCGCCTGATCGGCCTGGAGGCAGCACTGAACATGATCGTCGGCGGTGCGCCGGTGGCGGCAGTCAAGTTTGCCGGCACACCGCTGATCGACAAGGTGATTGACGGTGACCTGGTGGCCGGCGCCATTGCGTTTGCCGAAGAAGTGATAACGAAAAAGCTGCCGGCCGTGCGTGCACGAGACCGCAAAGTCAAAGACCCGCAGGGCGAGGCTTTTTTGCAATTTGCCCGCAACACCGTGGGCGCAATGAGCAAGAACTTTCCCGCGCCGATGTTGTGCCTGGAAGCGGTGGCCGCCAGCTATGGCAAGACCTTTGAGCAAGGCATTGCCGCCGAGCGTGACGGCTTTCTCTCGCTGAGGGCCAGCCCCGAGAGCCGGGCCCTGCGCCATGTGTTCATGGCCGAGCGCGCTGCTGCCAAGATCCCCGGCCTGCCGGCAGACACCGTGCTGCGCAGCATCAAAGCCGTGGGTGTCATCGGCGCCGGCACCATGGGGGGTGGCATCACGATGAACTTCCTGAATGCCGGCATTCCGGTCACGCTGCTGGAGATGAAACAAGAGGCGCTCGACAAGGGCCTGGCCACCATTCGCCGCAATTACGAAAACTCGATGAAAAAGGGCAAGCTCAAGCCCGAGCAGGTAGAGCAGCGTATGGCGCTGGTCACCGGCACTTTGAGTTATGACGCCTTCAAGGACGCCGACCTGGTGATCGAGGCCGTGTTCGAGAACATGGATGTCAAGAAGACCGTGTTCGAGACGCTGGATGCGGTGTGCAAGCCCGGCGCCATCCTGGCGTCCAATACCAGCTACCTGAACCTGGACACGATTGCCAGCTTCACCAAGCGGCCGGCTGATGTGATTGGCCTGCACTTTTTCAGCCCGGCCAATGTGATGCGCCTGCTGGAGGTGGTGCGTGGCGCCAAGACCGCACCCGATGTGCTGGCCACCAGCATGGCGGTGGCCAAGACGATCAAGAAAATCGCCATCGTCTCGGGCGTGTGTGACGGCTTTATCGGCAACCGCATGCTGGCGCGTTATGGCGCCGCCGCCGCCGGGCTGATCAGTGCCGGTGCCCTGCCCCAGCAAATTGACGCTGCGCTGCAGAAGTTCGGCATGGCCATGGGCCCGTTCCGCATGGGTGATCTGGCCGGCCTGGACATTGGCTGGGCGACACGCAAGCGCAAGGCTGCCGAGGCCGGTGTGGAGATGAAGCCCAACGTGGCCGACAAGCTGTGCGAGGTGGGCCGTTACGGGCAAAAAACCAGCTCAGGCTGGTACCGCTACGAGG
>JANPOW010000062.1:0-10251 GCA_031428185.1 Betaproteobacteria bacterium
GCTGACCGCCTGACCCCCGCCAGGCTGGCCGGCGTGGTGCTGGGGTTTGGCGGTGTGGCGGCGGTGGTGCTGCACCGGCCCGGCGCGGCGCTGGGCCACGGCAACCTGGGTGACTTGCTGGCCTTTGGCTCGGTGGTCACCTGGGTGACTGGCGGGCTGCTGGTGCAGCGCCTGGCGCGTCAGCTGGGCACGGTGGTGATCAGCACCTTGGTGTTTTTGCTGGGCACGGCCATGCTGTTGTTGCACCTGCTGCTGTTCTCGGTGGTGTGGCCGGTGGTGCCGCTGCCTGCGCTGTCGCAGTTCACGCCGCGTCTGCTGCTGCTGCTGGTGTTGTCCGGCCTGCTGGCCACCGCCTTGGGCGCGCTGGTGTGGAACCGTGCGCTCATCACCCTGGGCGTGGCACGCACTGCCTTGTATGCCTACTGGGTGCCCATTTTTGGTGTCGCGTTTGCGGTGCTGCTGCTGGGTGAGCCGCTGACGCTGTGGCACGGCGTGGGGCTGGCGGCGGTGCTGGCCGGCACCTGGCTGGGCACACGGCAGCACTGATTCTTTGCTGCGGCTGCGGGCTTTGCCCAAAGCCACCCTGCTGCTGGCCGCCCTGGCCGCACATGCCGCGCCGGATGACAAACTGCTGGCCGCCGCCCGCGCCGCGCAACCCGCGGTGATTGAATCCTTGCGCGAGATGGTGGCCATCAAATCCGGCACCATGGACGCACCCGGCATCGGCAAGATGGCCGACAAAACCGGAAGCGCCGGACCCGGGCGTGCTGCTGGCTGCCGCCGGTGTCAGCAGCATCAACATGACGGTCAAGGGCCGGGCTATCAAATACATCGCCTGGACGCCATCATGCCGCGCCTGTACATCAGCACCCGGCTGTTGATGGACCTGGGCAAGGGTGATTGATTCGGCGGCCTGGCCCGCAACAGCACAGCGGCGGTGATGCCACCAAACGGCCCCACCATGTTGCACAGGGGCGGCTGGCTGGCACCAAAAAAACCGTCGGGCTGCGGCTGCAGCACGACGGTTTGGCTCAAACGGTTGACTGGCCATGCGCCGCAGTGTGGCGGCGCGGTGGCGGGCAGGGCTGGCGTGCGCGTGGCACGCCAGCCGCAGCGGCCCGCCTTACTTGGTCAGCCGCACCAGCGTGTTGGGGCCTGAGCCGTCAGCCGGCCTGGCCACCAGCGATCTGCCATCGGCCGCAAACGTCAAGGTCACCAGCACGCGGTTGATTTGCTGTGCATCCGGCACGGTGGTGTCGTGCAGGCCGGCGCAGCCGTTGGTGTCCCTGCTGATGCTGAGCAGCCGCACCACACCGCTGGCGGCATCAAAGCTGATCCGGCCCTGCTCATGACCGGGCGCACCGCAGCTATTGGCGCCGGTGTCGCCCACCGGGTCCGACATCACATAGTCGCCATTGGCAAAAAAGAAGAAAGTCTGGCCACGCGCGTCTGGCCCACCTGTCACCGTCCAGGCGCCCGTCAAACCGGCGTTGTTGTTCTCCATCACCGCCAACGCTGTCTTGTTGTAGGTGCCGGTGCCGTGGCTGTTGAGGTAGTTGGCCACCAGGCTGTTGGCGGTGAGCGGGGCAGCAGCGCGCGGTGCTGGCAGGCCCAGCGCATCAAACAGCGCCTGGCTGGCCACCAGGTTGGGGCGCAACTGGCTGGTGGTTTGCAGCTTGCTCTTGGCGCCGTACCACACCGCCCCGGCCCGCTCAATGAAGGTGCGGTTGAAGTTGAGCGTGGCGGCAATGGCCGGCTGGCCACTCAGGCGCAGCACCCGTGCATCACCCAGGGTCTCGATGCTGTAGGCCCCGCTGCCGGCGGCCTTGCAGTTGCGGGGTGAGCCATCGCTGGTGCGGCGCAGGCACAGCCAGTAGTTGGCCACGTTGCCGGCGGCAAACGACACCCGCAGGTCTTTGACGCCAGTGCGGTAGTAGCCGGTGGCGTTGCTGTACGGGTCCACCACATCGGCGATGTTGACGGTGGAATTGCTCCACCACTCGTTCACCAACTCGCCGGTGGGCACGCTGGGCAGCCCGAAAACGCAGGGCTTGCCCACCGCTGCGGCCAGCAAACCCTCCAGCGTGCTGGTTGCCACCTGGAACTGCGCGCCGTTGCTGGCGGTGACTTTGGCGCACTCGGTGGCATTACCCGTGGAGATCAGCGCGTTGTAGGCGGTGTAAAGGTCATTGTTGAGCGTGGTGCCGTAGCGATCAGGGCTGGCGGTCTCGATGCCGGCGTAGGTGTAGATCTTGCTGCCAGCGGGGAAGTTGCCGCCCAGCTTGGCCGCGTTGGCCACCGGGTCCGGCCCCCAGGCGGGGTATTTGCCTTCACTGTCGTACAGCGGAAAGGCACGGATCTGGGCCACCACATCGGCGATCTTCAAGCCCGAGATGTCGCGCTCCGACCGCTTGCTGGTGCTTTTGTAGGCCTTGCAGTACAGGCTGTCGGACGCGCCTTTGGCGTCCCACGCGGTGGCTTCGTTGACAAAGTCGGTGGGGCAGTCAAACCACTCGGTGCCGGTCCAGTAAATCTGGTTGCGCGGGAAGTTGTTCAGCCCCTCGCCCCACTGCTGGTAGAAGGTGACGTTGCCATTGCTGCCGCTGGAGCGCTCGCGGTATTCGGTGAACTGGCGCTTGCCGTTGACGACGGTGTTTTGCGCCGCCGTGCCCTTGAACATGCGGTAGTAATAATTTTGTGCATCGGTGTAGGTGAACCAGCGCAGTGATGCGCCAGCGGTGGGCGTGGCTGCCGGGTCCTCCGGTGTCGGCGTCAGCTTGGCCGCAGCCACCGCGGCAGCGATGTTGCTGGCGCTTAAACCCGTTTCGGTCACCAGTTTGGCGGCGGCGGCGCTGATGGCGTCGGCCTTGTCCTTGGGCGTTGCGGCGCTGGCCACCGCCGGGTCTACCGCTGCGGCCACCAGGCTGGGCAGCACCGCCAGCAGGCTTTGGTTGATGGCGTTGGCCAGGTCGGCCACTGTCAAGGCCTTGCCGCTGCTGTCCTTGGCGTCTTTGGTGGCGGCGTTTTGTTGCTGGGTGGTGACCACCACCAGGCGCGCCACCGCAGCGGCATGTTTGGCCGCGTCATCGGTCTTGCCACTGAAGTTGGCAAACAGCGAGCCGGTGATGCCCAGCTTGTCCTGCAGCGCTTTTTCGGCATCGGCGGTGGTGCCACCGGCGGCATCCACCTGCACGGCCACCAGGGTGGTCAGTGGGCTCACCACGGCGGGCTTGTCAGCAGGCGATTTGAGGGTGTAGGCGGTGCCCACCACGCCGTTGTCGGCGTCCACCGCGTCGGCCGGCACAACAGCCAGCACGGTGTATTTGTTGGCGTCAGCGATGGGCAGGGTGAGCTTGACGGTGCCGTCAGCCGCCGTGGTGCCCTGGGTCTCGTCGGCATCACAAGCGCCGTTGGCGTTTTTGTCCAGGCACACCAGCGCGCCTTTGATCAGGCCGTCCACCACGGTCACGGTCTGGTCCACGGTGGTGGGCACAACGGGTGGCCCAACCACGGTGTTGTCGTTGCTGCCGCCGCCGCAGCCGCTCAGCAGCAAGGCGCTGCCAACCAGACTGCCAGCGAGGCCGCCAAACAGGGTGGCGGTGGCGCGCCGGATGGGGGTATGCACGGGGTATCGCATGGTCTTGTCCTCCAGACAGGGTTGGGATCACTGCAGTCGCACAGGCTGAACTTCAGCGTGTGAAAAAAGTGTCCGTCCGCAGGCCGACCTGCGAATCCTTCAACATTACGACGGCCCTGTGCAGCACGCCACCTCAACCGTGGGGGCAGGGTCAGTCCCGCACGGTCAATCCCAGATTGCGCGCAGTTGGCGGCCAATGCCGGTGCCTAGTGCGCCATCGCCAGGCCACGGCAGCACGTCTGTTGCAGCGGCCTGCAGTGCAGCGGCCGGCAGTGCAGGGCCTGGTGAGGCCAGGGTGTTTGGGTGGCCAGGGCCTACCCGTTCAAACAAGGCTGCCACAGCCGGTGGGATGAAGCGGCTCAAGCCACCGTAGAGGTGGCGGTCCCCGGCGTGGTGCTGCTGGCTGACATGGAAGCGCAGCGGCACCATCAGCGCCAGGTGCTGACGGGCGCGGGTCATGGCCACGTACAGCAGGCGGCGCTCCTCGGCCACTGCGGCGGCGGACCCGGTGGCCAGGTCAGCCGGCATGCAGCCGTCCACCACGTTCAGCACGGTCACCGCGTCCCACTCCTGGCCTTTGGCGGCGTGGATGGTGGACAGGATCAGGTAGTCCTCATCCTGGTGCGGCGGGCCGGATTGGTCGCTGGTGGCCTCGGGGGGATCCAGCGTCAGGTCGGTCAAAAAGCGCTCGCGGCTGGCAAAGCCTGCGGCCAGGTGTTGCAACTGGTCCAGGTCAAGTTGGCGCACTGTTGCGGTGTCGGTGTGCAGGCGCTGCAGATGGGGCGCGTACCAGGCCAGTGCGCTGGCCAGCTCGTCCGGCCAGCCGGTTGCGCTGCGGCTTTGGCCAGCCGCCGCAGCGGCCGTGTTGGCGTGCAGACTGGCCATCAGCAGCGCCAGGGTTTGCCATTCAGATCTGGCGTTAGGCGGTGGTGCAAACGCCTGCAGCGCAGTGGGTGCATCGGTGGCCTGGCCCACCACGTCCACCAGCCGGCGGGCCTGTGCCGGCCCCATGCCCGGCAGCAACTGCGCTACCCGAAAACCCGCCAGCCGGTGGCGCGGGTTTTGCGCCCAGCGCAGTAGCGACAGCACATCCTTGACATGTGTGGCCTCCAAAAACTTGAGGCCGCCAAACTTGACAAACGGGATGTTGCGGCGCGCCAGCTCCAGCTCTAGCGCGGCCGTGTGGTGGCCGGTGCGCGCCAGCACGGCTTGCTGCTTGAGCCGCAGGCCGCCCTCACGTTGAGCCAGCACCTGGTCAGCCACCCAGCGTGCCTGGTCCATTTCGTCAGCCACGCTCACCAGCAGTACACGCTGGCTGCTGGCGCGGGTGGTCCACAACTGCTTGGGGTGGCGCTGCGCAGCCAGTGCGATCACGGCATTGCTGGCGTCCAGAATGGGCTGGGTGCTGCGGTAGTTGCGCTCCAGCGTGATGGTGCTGGCAGCAGCGCCGTAGGCTTGAGCAAAGCCCAATATGTTGCCCACTTCCGCCGCACGAAAGCTGTAGATGGCCTGTGCGTCATCGCCTACCACCGTCAAGCCCTGGCCACCCGGTTTGAGGCGCTGCAGGATGCTGGCTTGCAGCCGGTTGGTGTCCTGGTATTCGTCCACCAGCAGGTGGTCAAAGCGGGCGGCGATGTGTTGGCACAGCGCCGCGCCCTCCAGCATCTGGTGCCAGGCCAGCAGCAAATCATCGTAGTCCAGCGCATGCTGGCCCAGCTTCTCGTCGGCATAAGCACGGAACAGCGTTTTGAGCGCATCGTGGCCGTCGGCGCACCACGGGAAATCCTCCACCAGCACTTGCTGCAATGGCACCTGCCGGTTCACCGTGCGGCTGTAGATGGCCAGGCAGGTGGCCTTGAGCGGAAAGCGCTTGTGCGTGGCCGCCAAGCCGAGCTGCTGGCGCAACAGGCCCAGCAGGTCTTCAGCGTCGCTGCGGTCAAGAATGCTGAACTGCGGGTCCAGCCCGATCGGCGCCGCGTATTGCCGCAACAAGCGCGCGCCGATGGCGTGGAAGGTGCCGGCCCACGGCAGCACGGGCGGTGCCTGGGTGGCACGCAAGCCCAGCGCGGCATGCAGCAGCCGGCCGGCGCGTTGCACCATCTCTTGCGCGGCGCGGCGCGAGAAGGTGAGCAGCAGCAGGCGCTGCGGGTCGGCGCCGTCCAGCACCAGGCGGGCCACGCGGGCGGCCAGCGTGAGTGTTTTGCCCGAGCCGGCGCCGGCCAACACCAGCAGCGGGCTGTTGCCGTGTTGCACGGCGGCGCGCTGCTGCGGGTTGAGCTGGGCAAATGGGTCAGCCCGCGGCGCGCTGGCCGGGCAGGGTGGGGCATCAAGCGGCACCAAAGTGGCCACAGTGGCCATGGTCAAAACCTTATGCTGACGGTGGGTGAGGCATGCGCGGCAGGTGCTTCGGCAGCGGCGGGTCAGGCCCGTTGCTGCCACGCCAGAATACTGTATAAACCATCAGCTCAAGCGCCGTTGGACCACCCCGGCGCAGCAACATCCCGCAGCGCCGCGCCGCCCCAGGCCAGCGCTGCAGACGAAAGACCCCCATGAGCGCCACACCCCCCACCATCGATCTGTTCGGCGCCAGCACGGCGGCAATGCGCGCCACCCCAAGTGCCACCACGGCCGTGCCGGCCCCAGCTACCCGCCCGCCACTGCCGGCCCAACCCATCAGCGCCGAGGTGCTGGCCGAGAAATACGCCAAAGGCGACGAACGCACGCTGGACGATGTGCGCCGCCGTGTCGCCCGCGCCCTGGCTGCGGCTGAACCACTGGAGCAGCGCAGCCACTGGGAGGCCAAGTTCCTGGACGCCCAGCGCCGGGGCTTCGTGCCGGCCGGCCGCATCAACTCCGCCGCCGGCACAGCGCTGGCCGCCACGCTGATCAACTGTTTTGTGCAGCCGGTGGGGGATTCCATCTCCCAACCTGAAGACGACCCCGAAGCGGCGCTGCCGCCGCCCCCCAAGGGGGCTGCGCAAAGTGGCCAAGCAACATTTGCGCATGACGGTTTCCCCGGCATCTACACCGCGCTGACCGAAGCCGCCGAGACCATGCGGCGGGGCGGCGGTGTGGGCTACGATTTTTCACGCATCCGCCCGGCCGGCGCGTGGGTGGCGCCAACACAAAGCAGCGCGTCCGGCCCGGTGAGCTACATGCGGGTGTTTGACCGCAGCTGTGAGACGGTTGAAAGCGCGGGTAGCCGCAGGGGCGCTCAGATGGCCGTGCTGCGCTGCGACCACCCCGACGTGCAAGCCTTCATCCGCGCCAAAGACCAGGGCGACCTGCGCAACTTCAACATCTCGGTGGGCATCACCGATGCCTTCATGCAGGCCGTGGCGGCCGACGGTGAGCACGCGTTGGTGCACAAGGCCGAGCCCGGCCCGGCGCTCAAGGCCGCCGGTGCAAAGCGCCGGGGCGATGGGCTGTGGGTCTACAACACACTGCCCGCCCGGGTGCTGTGGGACCAGATCATGCGCAGCACCTACGACCATGCCGAGCCCGGTGTGCTGTTTCTCGACCGCATCAACGCCGACAACAACCTGGGCTACTGCGAGACGATTGCCGCCACCAACCCCTGCGGCGAGCAACCCTTGCCCCCCTACGGCTGCTGCTGCCTGGGCAGTGTGGACTTGACCCACTTTGTGCAACACCCGTTTGAGCCCGATGCCGGCTTTGATGACGCCGCATTTGCCGAGGTCTGCACTGTCGCCACCCGCATGCTGGACAAAGTGCTGGATGTGACCGTCTGGCCGCTGCCGCAGCAGCAGGCCGAGGCCATGGCCAAGCGCCGCATCGGGCTGGGCTTCACCGGCCTGGGTGATGCGCTGGTGATGCTGGGGCTGCGCTACGACACCGAGCCGGCGCGCGCCATGGCGCGGCGCATTGCCGCCGTGATGCGCGACGCGGCCTACGGCGCCAGCGCCGATCTGGCCGCCGAGCTGGGGGCGTTTCCACTCTTCAACGCCGACCTGTATTTGTCACGCGCAAGCTTTGCCTCGCGCCTGCCAGCCGCACTCAAAGACACCATCCGCGCCAAAGGCCTGCGCAACTCTCACCTGCTGTCCATCGCGCCCACCGGCACCATCAGCCTGGCTTTTGCCGACAACGCCAGCAACGGCATTGAGCCCGCCTTCAGCTGGCGCTACACCCGCAAAAAGCGCGAGCCCGACAATAGCTTCAAGCACTACGCGGTGGAGGACCACGCCTGGCGCCTGTATCGCCACCTGAAGGGTGAAGACGCACCACTCACCGACGCATTCGTTACCGCTCTGGAGATGAGCGCAGAGGCCCACGCGGCCATGGTGGCGGCGGTGGCGCCCTACATCGACACGTCCATCAGCAAGACCGTCAACGTGCCGGCCGACTACCCGTATGCCGACTTTCAGGGTCTCTACCTGCAAGCCTGGCAGGCCGGGCTCAAAGGCCTGGCCACCTACCGGCCCAACAGCGTGCTGGGCTCGGTGTTGAGCGTGGACGCCCCGGTTGTTGCGCCCCTGCCCGAGCAGCCCCAACCCCTGGCCGCACCGGACAACGCCAACCAGCGCCTGCGTCTGGACCGCCTGCCCGCACCCGTGTTGGCCAGCCTGCGCTGGCCCAGCCGGCCCGAGCTGCCCGGGGGCAACCCGGCCTGGAGCTATCTGATCCAGCATCCGTTTGGTGATTTTTCGCTGTTTGTCGGTGAGCTGCCCGCCGAGGCCGGCCCCGGCCTGGGCCTGTTTGCACAAAACGTGCCGTTTGAGGTCTGGGTCAACGGCGCCGAGCAGCCGCGCGGCATCGGTGCATTGGCCAAAACCCTGTCGATGGACATGCGGGCGCATGACGCCGCCTGGCTCAAGTTGAAGCTGGACGCGCTGGCCACCGTGGCCGAGGAGCGGGCGTTTGAAATGCCGTTCCCGCCCAACGGCGAGAAGCGGCTGTTCCCCGGGGTGGTGGCGGCCACGGCCGCCGTGATCCGCTGGCGCTGCGAGCAACTGGGCGCGCTGCAAGAGGGCGGCCCCACCCCGGTGCTGGACGCGATGTTCAGCCGCGACGAGCCACGCACCGGCACCGCAGGCACGTTGGCCTGGGCGGTGGATGTGGACAACCCGGCCACCGGCGAGTCCTTCACCATGACCTTGAAAGAAGTCTCGCTGCCCGGGCCGGATGGCAGCACGGTGACCCGGCCCTGCGCCATCGGCTTCTCCGGCAACTACCCGCGCGCCTTTGACGGCCTGGCGCGCCTGCTGTCACTCGACATGCGGGTGATGGACCCGGCCTGGATCGGCATGAAGTTGCGCAAGCTGCTCAACGTGGGTGAGCCGTTGGGCCACTTCATGGCGCCGGTGCCGTCTTTGTCAACTGCGCCGCGCCGCCAGCAGATCTGGCCCAGCACCGTGGCCTACATTGCCCGCCTGGTGCTGCACCGCTACGCCATGCTGGGCGTGCTGGACGAAGACGGCCTGCCACTGCAGCAAATGGGCATCCTGGCCGCACCGCTGGTGCGCAGCGCCAGCGTGGTGGCTGCGGCCGGGGGTGTGGCTGTGGCTGTGCCCGGCGCCAGCGCTGGCCAAGCGCTAATGGCCGGCAAGGCCTGCCCCGAGTGTGGCAACCACACCCTGATCCACAAGGACGGCTGCGAGTTTTGTACCAACTGCGGCTTTGTGGGGCAATGCGGCTGAGTGGCTGAGTGGCTGAGCCATCGGGCCGGCAATGCCGGCTCAGTGGACGATGCCCTGGCGGGCCGCTGACGGCACCAGCTCGGCCGTGCTGGTGCCGCCCAGCTTGTCCAGGATGTGTGTGCGGTGTGCGCTGACGGTCTTGATGCTGATCATCATCTCGTCGCCGATGTTGGCCGCTGAGGCGCCCTGCAGCAACATCAACATGATTTGATGCTCGCGCACGGTCAGCCGCTGGTGCGGCGGCCTGCCGTCCTGGCCGCGCAACTGGTTTTGCACATGGGGTGCCATCCGGGCACTGAGGTAGAGCCCACCTTGGGCCACCAGCCGTATCGCGGCCACCAGCGCGTCGGGCTCGGCATCCTTGACCACAGCGCCGCTGGCGCCGGCCTGTACCGCCAGCAGTGCGTATTGCTCCTCCGGGTACATCAACAGCATCAGGACCGGCAGCGCCGACGTCTCCCGGCGTATCGACGCCAGCACATCCAGCCTGCTGCGCCCTTCAAGGTTGATGTCGGGCAGCACCAAGTCGAAGCGTTGATTGCGCAGCGCGATCAAGGCCGCGGCACCGCCGCGCGCCTCACCGGTCATGCGGATGTCGAACACGTATCCGATACCTACCTGCCACGAACCCTCAACATTGCGGGAATTGTCTCGGGCGCAGCCTTGCTCGGCCCCTATGCCTACCACTACCCCGACCGCTATATCGGTTTGTCCGGTGTGTCGTTGGCGGCGGCCCAATCAGCTGATGCCTATTTGATTGGCGGCGCGGCGGTCAATGCGGTGCGTACCGCTGCAACCACCTTCCTGAATGGGCCGGCCGCCCCGACGATTGATGCCTAGGAGCCTGTCGGACTTGGGGAACGTCGGCTGCGAAACGGCCTCAGCGGTCCATTTTTTACCGGCTTTTTGTCCCATAGTTGAACTATGGGCCTGCAAATCCGGCAAAAACTGTCC
>JANPOW010000063.1:0-5905 GCA_031428185.1 Betaproteobacteria bacterium
TCGACCGCCTGCTGGACCGGTTGCTGGCCGCTAAAAGCGATCTCAGCGACGACGACTTCAGCCGCGTCTGAGGTGCGTCAGGCGAATCAGACCGCCGCTTCGTCGGTCTCGCCGGTGCGGATGCGCAGCACCTGCTCAACCGGCGTGACAAAAATCTTGCCATCGCCGATCTTGCCGGTCTTGGCGGCCTTGACAATGGCGTCCAGGCAGCGCTCCACATCGCTGTCCTTGACCACCACCTCCACCTTGACCTTGGGCAGGAAATCAACCACGTACTCTGCACCGCGGTACAACTCGGTGTGGCCTTTCTGGCGACCAAAACCTTTCACCTCGGTGACGGTGAGGCCTGACACACCCACATCGGCCAACGCCTCGCGCACCTCTTCGAGCTTGAAGGGCTTGATGATGGCGGTGATCTGTTTCATGGTGGGCTCCGAAAACTGCAGAAAAGTTGCATCGATTTAAGCACGGAACTTCGACGTGATGGGGTAGCGCCAGTCACGGCCAAACGCGCGGTGGGTGATACGGATGCCCACCGGTGACTGGCGGCGCTTGTACTCGTTGACCTTGATCAGCCGGGTGACCCGCTCCACGTCGGCCGGCGCAAAACCGGCCGCCACGATTGTCTCGATGGACTGGTCGTCTTCCATGTAGCGCGCCAGGATGGCGTCCAGCACGTTGTAGGGCGGCAGGCTGTCCTGGTCGGTCTGGTCGGGCCGCAGCTCAGCCGACGGTGGCCGGGTGATGATGCGCACGGGGATCACCGGGCCGATGCTGCCGTCAGCGCGCCGCGTGGGCTGACGGTTTTTCCACTCGCACAGCCGGTACACCAGGGTCTTGGTCACGTCCTTGATCACGGCAAAACCGCCCGCCATGTCACCGTACAAGGTGCAGTAGCCGGTGGCCATCTCGCTCTTGTTACCGGTGGTCAGCACGATGGAGCCAAACTTGTTGGACAGCGCCATCAGCAGGGTGCCGCGCACCCGGGCCTGGATGTTTTCTTCCGTCGCATCGTCGGCCAGGCCGGCAAACTCAGACGCCAGACTGCTGCGGAAGGCCTCGAACATCGGCAGGATGGAGATTTCGTCATAGCGCACGCCCAGCCTGGCAGCCATCTCGCGGGCGTCGATCCAGGAGATGTCTGCCGTGTAGGGCGACGGCATCATCACGGTGCGCACCCGGGATGCGCCCAGCGCGTCCACCGCGATGGCCAGCACCAGGGCTGAATCCACGCCACCCGAGAGGCCGATGATGATGCTGGGGAAGCCGTTTTTGCCGATGTAGTCGCGCACACCGGTCACGAGTGCGGCCCAGGCCTGGGCCTCCAGCTCGGGCACCGCTTGCACTGTGCCGGTCATGCTGCCGTCGGCGTGCCAATCGAGCAGCACCAGATCGTCTTCAAACATGGCGCCGCGCGCGGCAATACGGCCCTGGGCATCCAGCGCAAACGACGCGCCGTCAAACACCACCTCGTCCTGCCCGCCCACCAGGTGCGCGTAGACCAAAGGCAGGCCGGTGGCCTGCACCCGCTGCACCATGCGCGCCTCACGCTCGCCGCCCTTGTCAAGGTGGAAGGGTGAGGCGTTGAGCACACACAGCAACTGGGCACCCGCAGCGCGGGCGGCGTTGGCTGGTTCGTCAAACCAAGCGTCCTCGCAGACCAGCAGGCCGAAGCGCCGACCACCAGCGCTGAACACCACTGCGCCCTGCCCCGCATCCCGGCCAGAGGCAAAGTAGCGCCGCTCATCGAACACCTGGTAGTTGGGCAGCTCACGCTTGCAGTAGGTGGCCTGCACCACGCCATCCACCAGCACCGACGCGGCGTTGAAGCGCTGCTGCACCGCATGCGAGCGTGAGCGCACATCGCCCCGCTCGCCAAACTGGTGGGGGTGGCCCACCACCACGGTCAGGCCGGCAAACGGCGCCAGATCGGTGGCCAGTTGCGCCAGCGCCGCGGCACAGGCCTGCATGAAAGCGGGCCGCAGCAGCAGGTCTTCGGGTGGGTAGCCGGTGAGCGCCAGCTCGGGCGTGAGCACCAGCTTGGCCCCGGCTGCGTGGGCCTGGGCGGCGCAATCCACAATGCGGCGGGCGTTGCCCGCCAGGTCGCCAACGGTGGCGTTGAACTGGGCCAGTGCGATGCGCACGGATGCCTGGACAGGAGTTGACATGCTTGGAGTTGAAAGTCGGTGATGGATCAGAGCCCGAGCAAGAACGTGTCTGAGGATGTTATCCGGGTCTTTGATGACCCCACCCAGATCAACCACGCCGCCTGGGACGCCCTGCTGGCGCAGCAGGACCAGCCCACGCCATTTCTGCGCATGGCCTATCTGGCGGCGCTGCACCAATCGGGCAGCGCGGTGCCTGAGACCGGCTGGACCGCGCGCTTTGTCACGGTGCAGCGGGGTGGCCAATTGGTGGCCGCCGCGCCGGCTTACCTCAAGACCCATTCCTACGGCGAATACGTGTTTGACTGGGCCTGGGCCGATGCCTACCAGCGCCATGGCCTGCGCTACTACCCCAAGCTGCTGGTGGCGGTGCCCTTCACCCCCGTGCCCGGCAGCCGCTTGATGGCGCTGGATGACACTGCCCGCCAGGCCTTGCTGGTTGGCTTGGCCGAGGTGGCACGGTGCGAAAAAGCGTCGTCCATCCATGTGTTGTTCCACCCCGAGGCTGAAAGCCAGGCCATGGCGCAGCGCCAGTGGCTGGTGCGCAGCGGGGTGCAGTTCCACTGGACCCAGGACGACGCCGCGCCCTGGCCTGACTTCAATACCTTTCTGGCCAGCCTGCAGCGCGACAAACGCAAAAAAATCCAGCAGGAGCGGCGCAAGGTGCTGGACGCCGGCATCCAGTTCACAGCGCACGAAGGCAGCGAGATCGACGCCGGCTTGTGGCGCTTTTTCCACCACTGCTACACCCTGACTTACCGGGCTCACCAATCGACGCCCTACCTCACGGCGGCGTTTTTTGAGTTGATGGCGGCCACCATGCCCGAGCATTGGCTGATGTTTGTGGCACGGCGCAATGGCCAGCCGTTGGGTGTGTCGCTGGTGGTCATTGATCCGGCGCTGGGCCAGGCTTATGGCCGCTATTGGGGTTGCACCGAGTACGTGCCCTGCGTGCATTTCGAGGCCTGCTACTACCAACCGCTGCAGTGGTGCATGGCCAATGGCTACCAGCGTTTTGAGGGTGGCGCCCAGGGCGAACACAAGATGGCGCGTGGCCTGCTGCCGGTGGGCACCCGCTCAGCGCATTGGCTGGCCCACCCTCAATTTGCCCAAGCGGTGCAGGATTTCTTGCAGCGTGAGGGCCAGGGCGTGGCCGCTTACGTGGATGAGTTGCGCGAGCACAGCCCGTTTAAAACAGTGGCATGAAACCAGGCCGCGCACGCACGTTGGCGGCACGCCCGGCCAGTGCCAGGCAGACCATAACGCAGCAGCGCCCAGGCGCCCCGCGTCAAGCCTTGGTGTGATTGGCCGCGAAGGCGGCAATGCCGTCGGTGATCTCTTTATGCGCCGCGTCCTTGCCCACCCAACCCTGCACCTTGACCCACTTGCCCGGCTCCAGATCCTTGTAGTGTTCAAAGAAGTGCTTGATGGTGTTGAGGCGCAGCGGGTTCAGGTCTTCCGGCTTTTGCCACTGGGTGTAGATGGACAGAATCTTGTCGATAGGCACAGCCAGCAGCTTGTTGTCGGTGCCGGCCTCGTCTTCCATCTGCATCATGCCCAGCGCGCGGCAAGTGACCACCACACCAGGGATCAGCGGCACCGGGGTGATGACCAGCACATCCACCGGGTCGCCGTCGCCCGACAGGGTGTTGGGGATGTAGCCGTAGTTGCACGGGTAGTGCATGGCGGTGCTCATGAAACGGTCGACAAACAGCGCGCCGGTGTCATGGTCCACCTCGTACTTGATCGGGTCGGCGTTCATCGGGATCTCGATGATCACGTTGAACTCTTCGGGCGCCTTGGCGCCGGGGGTGACGTTGTGCAGGCTCATCGCGTGGTGCTCACAGCAAGGGGAGACCTGCATTCTACGAACCGTGCTTGCCACGCCCTGACAGCGCCCAGGTGTTTGATTTACCGCAGGAAAACACCGTTTCGGCGGCCCAGCCCATCCCGTAAAGTAGCTCGGCGACCGCGCGCCCCGACCACCCATGCTGCACCGGGGACCTGCACAACACGAATCTGCGGCGCTTTCATCCATCGGCTTGAAGAATGAGGAAGGAGATCCCTTGATATCGACCAACATGGCGCTCTACGTGGCGCTGGCGTGCGGCTTGGCTGCCGTGCTGTACGGATTTGTGCAGCGCAGCTGGATCCTGCGGCAGGACGCAGGCAATGCCCGCATGCAGGAGATCGCAGGTGCGATCCAGCAAGGTGCGGCCGCGTATCTTGCGCGGCAGTACCGCACCATCGCCATCGTGGGTGTGGTGCTGGCGGTGCTGATTGGCGTGTTCCTCGATGCCACCAGCGCCGCGGGGTTCGTTCTGGGCGCGGTGCTGTCGGGCGCGTGTGGCTTCATCGGCATGAATGTGTCGGTCAAGGCCAACGTGCGCACCGCGCAAGCCGCCACCAAAGGCATCGGGCCGGCGCTGGATGTGGCCTTCAAGGGCGGCGCCATCACCGGCATGCTGGTGGTGGGCTTGGGCCTGCTGGGCGTGGGCATCTTCTTTCTCTTCATCACCAGCAACGGCAACCTGACGCCAGACAAAAACCTGGCCGCCGTGCTGAAACCCCTGCTGGGCTTTGCCTTCGGGTCCAGCCTGATTTCGATCTTTGCGCGGCTGGGCGGTGGCATCTTCACCAAGGGCGCCGACGTGGGCGCTGACCTGGTGGGCAAGGTGGAAGCCGGCATCCCCGAGGACGACCCACGCAACCCGGCCGTGATTGCCGACAACGTGGGCGACAACGTGGGCGACTGCGCCGGCATGGCTGCCGACCTGTTCGAAACCTACGCGGTGACGCTGATTGCCACCATGTCGCTGGGCGCCCTGGTGGTGACCGGTGCGCGCATGGAATCGGTCATCTACCCGTTGCTGCTGGGCGGTGTGTCCATCATCGCGTCCATCATCGGCTGCAGCTTTGTCAAAGCCAGCCCGGGCATGAAAAACGTGATGCCGGCGCTGTACAAGGGTTTAGCCGTGGCCGGTGTGCTGTCGCTGATTGCCTTCTACTTTGTCACCACCGCCGTGATGCCCAACGACGCGCTGGGTGCCAACACCCAGATGCGGCTGTGGGGCGCCTGTGCTGTCGGCCTGGTGCTGACAGCCGCGCTGGTGTGGATCACCGAGTACTACACCGGCACCCAGTACCCGCCGGTCAAGCACATCGCCCAAGCCAGCACCACCGGCCACGGCACCAACATCATTGCCGGCCTGGGGGTGTCCATGCGGTCCACCGCCTGGCCGGTGTTGATGGTGTGCGCCGCCATCCTGTGCGCCTACTGGCTGGCGGGCCTGTACGGCATTGCCACCGCAGCCACCGCCATGCTCAGCATGGCGGGCATCGTGGTGGCCCTCGACGCCTACGGCCCCATCACCGACAACGCCGGTGGCATTGCCGAAATGGCCGAGCTGCCCGCCAGCGTGCGCGACATCACCGACCCGCTGGATGCCGTGGGCAACACCACCAAGGCCGTGACCAAGGGCTACGCCATCGGCTCCGCTGGCCTGGCCGCGCTGGTGCTGTTTGCCGACTACACCCACAAGCTGGAAGCCTACGGCCACGCCATCAGCTTTGACTTGAGCAACCCCATGGTGATCATCGGCCTGTTCATTGGCGGGCTGATTCCCTACCTGTTTGGCGCGATGGCCATGGAAGCCGTGGGCCGCGCGGCGGGCAGCGTGGTGGTGGAAGTGCGCCGCCAGTTCCGCGAGATTCCCGGCATCATGGAAGGCACGGCCAAG